>JBDQHQ010000199.1:0-4061 GCA_040264795.1 Akkermansiaceae bacterium
GAGGGTGCGGGCGCACTTCCCCCGCAGGCCAAAGCGTTGTTCAAGGACTTCGCGTTCCCGCTCTGTGAGGGTGTCCAGGGTATCCCTCAGGCACTCCAAGGAATCCTTGGGCACACCGGCAATATCATTCAGCCCGTGTTTGGCGGGCGTTGGCTCTGGGTCCGGTTTCTGCATAATAGACGAGTCTGGCTGGTATTATACAGGAGTTCGTTTTTGCCATGAACCGGCGTCCCCGGGCCTCAGCCCTTGATGAAGGCCAAGGGCTTTTTGGGTGCCAGACGCCAACGGGCAAAGATGGTGACCTCAAGCTCCGTGCAGCTTGTGTTGATGGCCCGCGCCCAGCACCGTATGGCCGTCATGTAGCGCTTGTAGCTTTCCCATGAATTGCCGTTGATCCCACCAGGACTGGGCCATAGGCGGTTAGCCTCGGCGGCTTTTTTAAACGACGGCCAGAGCCATTGCCGCACCATGGCATTATCAATAGGTACTGGCACCGGGTCGGCCCAACCGGCTGCCCGGGTCATGAAGTGCAGGCATTTGGAGATCATCACAGCTGACCAGCCGAGCTCGGCACGGATGCGGTTCCATATGCCCTCGAGTGATTGCCGCGCCTGTAAGTCCCGCCAGGCAGCACCGAGGCACTTCTCGATCCTGTGCAGCGGGTCCAGGCCGGGATCTTCGCCATAGCGGGCCCCATAGATCTTGCGATGCGATCTGCCCATGGGCCCGGGGATCATTTGCCCCCACAAGCCCACCTGCAGCACAAACAGGGGCCACTGCTGTGCCCGCGCACTCTCAAGAATGGCAGGCACACGGTAGTCACAGAATTCCTGGTCAGGGACAAAATTCAAAACAGATGTCCACTGCTCCTTCCACGGCTTGATGTCACCGGGGTATTGGTTCGCCCCGGCAATATCCTCCAAGTCCGGAACCAGCCCGTCAGCCAGCGAGGCCATTGCCGGATCAAGCGGCCAGTTCTTCTCAGTGAGATCAGGGGTATCGGGGGTATTGGTGTGTCTTTGCATCCTGTTAAATGGTTGTTCCAATGCTGATTTATTCAGCTTTAGGCCACCATTATACAGAAGTTCCTTTTTTTTCAGGCCTCTGAGCCAACAAAATGCGAAAAAAAAATCACTTTTTTTGCTCCCGGAACCTGGAATGCATGGAAATCAAAGCCTGCAGGGCCCGCCAAGCGGCACTCCATCGCAATTCAAGGCATCAGATTCCATTGTGCTGACGAACCATTGCGTTTGAATCAAAAGTGTAGACTCCAAGTCTTTCCAAGTAAACACATCTCCAGTCGCAATTCCATATATTACTTATCCTGTGTGACTTACGCGAAATAGGTCGTTGGTTCGAACCCAACCGCAGGAGCCATTTGAAAGCCCTTGAGTGTAGTCACTTGAGGGCTTTCGCCTTTTAAAGTCATGATCTGTAACTCATCGTCCTGATTGCATCTTTTGCGAGGCAAGTCGCCCAAGAAGCAGAACCATCACAAACATCAAGATGGATAAAAGTGCCCAACTCTCCGACCCTCCGGAATATCCCGAGAGCGGAAAACCCAGAACCGCGGCACCGATGGCTGCGATAAGGGCATACGGCATCTGTGTCCTGACGTGATCCACCGGGTCGATACCACAGGCTATGGATGAGACAATCGTAGTATCACTCATCGGCGAGCAGTGATCCCCGAAGACCGCGCCACTGAAAGTGGCTCCAATGACCACGGGAATAAGATCCATGGCCTGCGCCTGATCAGCCCCCACAAGGCTGAAAGTCAAAGGGATGGCCAGAGGCATCAATATTCCCATCGTTCCCCAGGAGGTTCCAGTGGTGAAGGCAATCAAGCTACCCGTGATGAACACGACCGTCGGAAAAATGGCAGGCGACATCTTACCCCCCAGCAATTCCCCAAGAAAGTCCGCTGCCTTCAGCTCATTGAGTGTACTACTCAGCATCCATGCCATGATCAGAATCAATACAGGCTGGAACATTTGCACCATGCCCTCGGTGAATACACTGCCTGCCTCCTTGCCGTCATCATTGGCGCTGCGAGGATAAAGAATCCATGCCAGGATTGAGGCCAGCCCACCCGACGCAATCAACACGCCAGTGACATTAGCCTTCGCAAAGGCGAGTGCTAACTTCTCCCATGAAATAGGTAGCAACTCCTTGCTCATATTTTTCACTCCGTCGGCATAAATACCAACAAAGACAAGAATGAGCAGCAGAGCCAACGGCACCCACGCCCGCCACACTCCCGCAGCTTCAGGCTGTTGCACGGGCTCAACATGATCATCAGATACAGCCTTACTTCTGAACTGCCTCATTGGACCCAGGTCCCACTGTTTCCAGATTACAAAAGCCAAAAGGATCAAGGCAAACCACGCATAAAAGTTGTGGGGCAAACTTTGGAAAAACAAAAGATAGGGCTCAGCCAGATCCTCTTTTCCCGCCATAATGAAACCCTCTCTAATCATCGATAACTGGTAAGCAATCCAAGTTGAAATGAAGGCCAGACATGCAACGGCTGAGCTGGTTGTGTCCACAATATACGCAAGCCGAACCCTGGGCACCTTTGCACTCCGAGCCAGTGGCTGGAAGATACGCCCAACAATCAAGCTATTGGCCAAGCCATCAAAAAAACATACCATACCGAATATCCCTGCCCCTGTTTCCACTTTCCTCGCTGAGCGCCCGTGCAGCATCCTTGCCAGAAATGCTTGCAGCGTTCCGCCCTTTTCAAGCAGGTGTACAAAGCCTCCCAGAACGAGGGTGAACACAATAGCACCTGACTTCCATGAACTTTGAAAATTTTGCAAAAGATGGTTCACCACCAAGTCCATTGGAACCCTGTATAAAACACCATCCATTAGGATAGCAGATCCGAAAACCGCACCACCCAGAAGCCCGAGCAGGATGTTGCGGGTAGAAAAAACCAGAATTAAGGCAACGATACTTGGCCAGATTGCCAAAAAGTCGGCCTCAATGAAGTGTAACAGACAGCTCAGCCCTACTAATAGTGCCAATAATATCAACAGGGCGCCCTTTTTCATCAAAACGGAGAATGATCCCAGAGCAGGCCACCATCAAGCACCCATCCTAGTTTTTGCTCAAAGCCACTACCACAGAGGTAGCAATTAAAAAGCCCCCAGACAATAGATCCGGAGGCTGCTTTCATGGACCCGTTTCTGATACTCACATATCGATATGAGTCAAAGTCACCATGGCTTGCTCATCATCCCCCTCTGCTCCGCCCGGAAGCGCCATCTGCATAAGCATCACCATGCTGCCTGGTTTTTTCTCATTCTTGAAGGAAACCATTCCTATTATTTTCATGCCTTGAGCCTCAACCTGCTTTTGCGCAGCAGCCATGGCCTGGGCCTGCACGTCTGCATCCTCAAGTATCCAGCCTGCACCCAGAAATTGAGTCAAGGTGGCCTGTAAATCAGCAAACTTATGATTGAGCATGTAGGTATAGACCTTCATGCCCTTCATTTCCATTTTGTTGGCTACCTCCTGATCAGCAAACACTTTGGAAATATCCATACCGGCCTCTTCCTTGGGCTCTTCTGGCTTAGCTTCTGCAGCCTTGTCTAATTGAGCTTCCTCTTGGCCCCAGCATTGAAAAACAAAGAGAAACAAGGTGGCGATGCTAAGTAGTATTTTTTTCATTGGTATTTTATTTGATGTTGATGCCACGCTCTAACCCAGTGACGACGCCAATAAAGTTATTTTGAATCAAGGGATAGGACAACTACAATCACCCCCCTTTTTGGGGGGCACAACAGTAGCAGATACCTATCCAACCAAGAGGGCTATACTCATATGTTTGCATTATTGGTGGATGACAACCTCTCTGATGCACCACATCAGTTCTCACCCAACACCACCGCATTGGCAGCCGCATAATGCTGAGCATGGGTCAGGCTGATTTTAATTTGAGTCAAGCCGTTGATTTTGCAGAATTCCTCTCCCCCGCCAGAGAGAATCACCTCAGGTTCTCCGCTCTCCCTCCGCCTTATTTCCATATCCCGCCAAGCAAGCTCTATGCCGATTCC
>JBDQHQ010000200.1:0-4040 GCA_040264795.1 Akkermansiaceae bacterium
ATATCATCGTAACTGTGTTGCTCGAGGTGTTTGTCATCCAATTCGGCAATAAATTTACTAATTTCACCGGCATGCTGCTGACCCCACTTCGTTCTTACAGCACACCATGTCAATGTGCACCGATCCTGTGCTCTGGTAATCCCGACATAAAGCAAGCGCCTCTCCTCGTCGGTGGTGCCCTCATCAATACTTCTACTGTGTGGTAGTATGCCATTTTCAAGCCCTACAAGATATACAATCGGATATTCAAGTCCCTTTGAGGCATGCAAGGTAATTAAAGTAACTCCACGCTGTTTTTCGATGTCGTTCTCACTCTCCCGGTCTCGGGCGAGAGCTGAAAAATCAAGATACTTTTGAAGGGAGTATCCTTTCTTGGATGCCTCTTTGAGATCTTGAATCACAGTATCAATGCTATCGCGCCGCATATCCGCTTCACTTTCATTTTTACTACCCCGCTTGACCCAGTCGACATAACCAATTTCATCGAGCATCTCAGCCATGACTTGACCCATGTTTTCCTGGTTTGATAACATCCTTTCCCGGTAGTCGAGGATCACCTTGGTAAAACCTTGGATCGACTTTTGCGCACGCGCGGAGATTTGATCACTTAATACCCCCATCGCCTCCCAAACACTACCACCACTCTCTTTTGAAATATCAGTGAGCATGACAGCCGCTGCTTGACCAATCCCTCGAGGGGGAGCATTCATGATGCGCAGTAGTGCCACATCCGCATTCGGGTTCGCGAGCACCTGCAAGTAGGCCAGCATATCACGAACTTCGCGTTTATCATAAAAACTCTGAGCTCCAATCACACGATAAGGAATCTGCTCCTTGCGCATCGCGAGCTCTAAGTGACGGGATTGCGAATTAGTCCTGAACAGAATCGCGATATCCTCCAATGGCTTTTTCTCCACACGGTGAAGATCAATGATTTCATGGGCTATGAATTCCGCCTCTTCTTCATCGCCGGGCATGGATATGATTCGAATCGCTTCCCCACCGGGCTTTACTGATCTGAGCTGCTTCTCACGCCGGCCCACATTGTGCACGATCAGGGAGTTTGCAGTGTGAATAATGGCATCAGAACTACGGTAATTGTTTTCAAGTCGAATCACTTTCGGATCAGGGAAAAACTTTTCAAACTGAAGAATGTTTGCCATTTCCGCACCTCGCCAACCATAGATACTCTGGTCATCGTCACCAACAACACAGACATGAAATGGTTCACCAACAAGTTGTTGTAAGAGGCGCATCTGAAGACCATTGGTGTCCTGAAATTCATCCACTGTCACCCGTTGCCAACGCTTACGGCAGATTTCCCTAACATCTGCAAACTCGCGCAACAATTGTTCTGCAAGTAATAACAGGTCATCAAAGTCGACCGCATTTTGCGCCCTAAGCTCGTTTTGATAGGCCCGTGCAATATCTGCAATGAACGGGTCATCGATCATATCGGCACCCCCCCCAGCATTCTTGGCCTTGGAAATCATCGATAAAACCAATCCCGGTTCTATCTTTTCCCCGGCTCCCCCCTTGCGGACAATAATTTGTTTAATCAGGCCGGTTTGGTCATTGCCACTGTAGATCGTGAAATTGGTTTTATAGCCGAGCCGGTCAATTCCGGTGCGCAAGATCCGAACGCACAAGGAGTGGAAAGTGCAAACCGTCATCTCATCTGCGACCGCTTTATTGACCATCTCTCCAACACGCTCGCGCATCTCGTTGGCCGCCTTGTTGGTGAAGGTAACGGCAAGAATGCTCTCAGGCGCAATACCACGCTCCACCATATGGGCAATTCGACACGTTACCGTTCGTGTTTTTCCAGTGCCTGCACCTGCAAGTATGAGAACAGGGCCCTCAAGGGCATTAACGGCATCTGCCTGAGCAGCATTGAGGCTGGAAACTTGAAAAGACATGTATGGGGCGCGGGCGAACTACCAGCGTGCGCGTGTGATAGCGGCAAGCATGATCCTTTCCAACACCAAATGTCAAAAACCGTCCAGGGTCACTAATCCTCTGGGGATTGGCCGGTACAAAATTCAATACCTCGAATAGAGGCATACGGGGCTTGAGGAGTTAAAATTCAGGAAATCACATTGCCGGTGTGATCGCACCGGATGCCGAGACGTTCAGGATTGTGTCTCAAGAAATCCTTACTGCTTGGGAAGCAAGTCGCCTTTGGACTCTTCCTTACCATCCTCATCCAAAACAGCCTCACCCGAAACAGCTTTTTGTTCAAAGCTTGCGTTCATGGCGTTTGCTCCGTCGAGAACAGCCTCACTTTTAGGCCAGAAGAAAATAACAGAGAAGAAAACCAATGCATAAGCTGCACCTGCTCCCATCACATAGTTCCAGCGGCTGGTGTTTGCAAACCACTCAGAGGCACGCTCAATCATCTCCCTGTGGAAAGATGGGTTGAGATGATGTTGTCTCTGCCTGCGATGGAACTCTTCGAGTAGTTCGTCAAAGTAGGCATCATCCGGCTGCTCATGACGCTTAAGCGAAATGAGGCTTCGGACTGAGTGGAAATTATCTTGGTTCATTGTTTTGCGGATGGGGATTTTCCGAGTTTTACTAAAAAAAGGTAAAGTATGCAAGAATATTTGTATATTTTTAAAATAAATTTAAGTTTGAACTAAAAATAAAGCTATTTCTCAGGAAAATTGATATTATTGTTTATTTTTACTGATCTGGTAAATCTGTAGGTGATAGAAATTCTTCTAGATGGCCTTGAAGCTGTTTGTGCGCGTAAAAAAGCCTGGATCTCACAGTTCCCTCTGAAACTCCCAGAATTTGGCTGATTTCCGCGTGTGGCATACCCTGAATGTCAAACATGGTAACCACGGTTCTATGTTCTTCTGACAGCGCTTGGAGCGCTTCGTTCAATTTTTTTTGCAATTCATGGATATTTGATTGCCTTCTTGGGTTTGAGTGATGCGCCTGATCAATAAAGGCAGGATCATTCTGAATGCCAGAATCCACGTCATCAAAGCTATATCCGGCCCGTCTTTTCCGCTTTTTGAGGAAATTAAGGGTCATATTGACCGCAATGGAGTAAATCCAGGTGTAAAAGGTCGAATTTCCGCGGAATCTGCCTAAGGAGCGATAGGCCTTGGCAAATATATCCTGCAATAAATCATGCGTATCCTCTTTATTCGAGGTCATGTTGTAGACAAGTCCGTAAAGTTTACGGCTGTATTTCATGATCAACTCATCAAATGCACGCGTGTCCCCGTCTTGTGCAAGCTTCACCAAATCTGCATCCGGATCTACTGATTTTGGTGTTTTTGCCATGCGTGAACCGGGGAGTAAGGGAATGGATTGAGGTATAGCTACCTTGGTTAATATGATTATGCAACAATAGCCCGGCTATGTCAAAGCTCCATCAAATGGAGTGCAGAGGATGAAAATGTCCCTCTAAAAGTCCAGTTTAAGGTGTTTTGGTTCTCGTAATAGCCACTCCCACACAATCGGTATTCGGGAGAATGAATTTTTCAATTTCAATGGAAACTTCATCCACGGCAAATTCTGTCAGCACCATCGCGGCGAGGTCCTCTGCCAGGGTTTCAATCAGTTTACGGTGGCAACTTGTCGCAAGCTCGTTGATGCGCATGTAAACGGAATGATAATCTACGGTTTGGTCGATTTCATCACTGCCTGTTGAGCAAGATACGGATGGGGAAAAGCGAGTATGCACCATCAAATCCTGAGGTACAGATCTCTCCTCGTCAGGCACACCGATGTGACAGCTAACCACTTGTCCGCGAATGAATATTTGGTCTCTGCTCTTCATGGTCTCTCTGGATTTTGCGGATTCTCTATCAATTGATGAATTTCAGACAAATCCCCGACAAGAAGGTCAGGGCCGGCAGTCTGGAGCTGCTCCTCATTTTGATATCCTGTGAGTAAGGCAATGGATGCCAATCCTCCATGTTTAGCTGTCTCAATGTCGTGGCACATATCACCTAGAAAAACTGTGTGGGAAGTCTCCAGGGCGTGATTTTCCAACATGCTGTGTATCTGGTGCCTTTGGTCCG
>JBDQHQ010000201.1:0-4037 GCA_040264795.1 Akkermansiaceae bacterium
GCGTGTCTTTGACGTTGCGATTGAAGGTAATATCGTCCTTGATGATTACGATGTCGTTGCCGATGCAGGTGCCATGTTTGTCGGTGTCATGCAAAGTTTTCAAGTCGGCGTCAGTGATGAATTACTCACCATTGATCTGCTTCACGTGGTGCAAAACCCATCAATCAAGGGCATCGAAATCATTGGCGTCAATGGTACTGGTGGACCTCTCAACAGCGTCCCCAACATCACACCAATAGCGGACCAAACCAACACCGTCAGTGATGTAGTAAGCCTCCAGGTTCTCGCTTCTGATGCTGACGTGGGTGACACGCTCGGCTACAGTGCCAGCGGTCTACCTGACGGACTTTCTATTGATACAGCCACCGGATTGATCTCCGGCAACATCGCCAGTAATGCGGATCTTAACAGCCCATACACGGTGACTGTCACCGTGACCGATGACGGTGAGCCGCAGGAAAGTGCCGACGTCTCTTTTGCATGGACAATCAATGCCGTGCCTCCGGCAACTCCGGTTGTCTACAGGGTCAACTGCGGCGGCAGCCAACTTGCTTCTGTCGACGGCGAGCCTCTTGACTGGAGTGCTGACAACTCTGGCAATCCTTCTCCCTATGTCAACAGTTCCGACACCAACAAGACGTACACTACGGGAAGCTCCATTACTGCCGGGGCGTCTGTTCCCAGTGGTGTGCCGGTGGCTCTTTTCCAAAGTGAGCGTTATGATTTAAGTAGCTCGCCTGAGATGCAGTGGAACTTCCCCGTGAACAACGGAGAATACGAAGTACGTCTCTACTTTGCGGAAACCTACTCAGGTACAGGCTCTCCAGGCCAACGTGTCTTTGACGTTGCCATTGAAGGTAATATCGTCCTCGATGATTATGATGTGGTTGCCGATGCAGGTGCCATGTTTGTTGGCATCATGCAAAGTTTCCAAGTCAGCGTAAGCGATCAATCGCTTACTATTGACCTGCTTCACGTGACTGAAAACCCGGCGATCAAGGGCATTGAAATCTTACAGATAGCCACGCAAACCTTAGCCTCTACCAGCACTTACTTGGTCTTAGAACAAGATGCGCAGACTGCCAGCCTATCAAGTGGTAATCTATCCGGCTCTTTGCTGGCCGGGACATCTCTTGCCTCTGACACTGTAGACAGTGATGGGGATGGAGTGGCTGACTCAGACGATATCTTCCCTGATGAGGCAGGCTTAGCGGGGCTTGCTGATTATGTAGACTTCATTATTGGTTACCTTGTCGATGACCAGGTCATCTTTGATGACGACTGGGAAGATCAGGAGAAGAAGGCTGAGTTCATTGCTGAGCTTGAAGCTGTGCTGGAACTTGTAATAGCCGCTGAGCAAGCTCAGGATGCTGGATGGTCTGCCATGCTCTATCTAGAGGCTCTCAATCAACTGGGTGACAACATCATCTCAAGAACCGACGGCTTCCATGGTGGCTCACTTGTGGACGACTGGATTATGGTCGAGGAGGCTCAAGATATTCTCCACGCCGATTTGATCTTACTCAGTGAGTATCTATGGTTAATCACCCGGTAATACATTCCTTGAATGTGAAAGCATAGGCACCAGCATGTGCCTATGCACCATGGGGGCAAGGGGAACGATGTGATGATATCATTCACTCCACCAGACCCATTGCCTTGGCCTTGCGCATTGGGATTGCCTTGGCCTGACACACCTGCTGCCAGCCGGGGAAGTTCCACTTATTGGGAAAGCCCCTGCATTGCTCAGGCTTGACAGGATTAATCTTGCAGGCGTCACCTTCGAGCATGATGCACTCATGATTATCCTTTTCGATCAGGGAGAGGCCCGAACGGTTCGTTCGCAAGCGGGTGAACTGATCAATAAATGCCTGGGTCTCCATACCCAGAAAACGGGCAATACTCTCGATCTCATCGTCTTCTACCCGCACATCCCCGGGCCACTTACAGCATGCCGTACACCGATCACATTGATACCAGACCTCAGACATTTCAGAAACTACTTGCCATTACAAACGCTCCAGAAACCTGTTTCGATTATGACGTCGGGATACGGAGTTTTTTACCCAAAACAATAACCGTACTCCTCATACTGTTGGCACGCTGAATCGATGACACTGAGACATCGTATTTACGCGACAGGGCAGACAAGGTATCCCCCTTTTTCACAGTGTGGTAACGATACTTTGGTGCAGAGTATGTTTTTTCTATGACCGGGAGTGGTGCAGCAGGGGCCTCTACAATCTGACCGTGGCGATTAATGGAAGGGCCGCTTGGCATTGGATTCGCCCCTCCGATCGATAGATAGTGTTTGTTGACTTTGGCCAGAAACCACTGCCACTTGGCTCCGGGGCGACCGTTGTCGAGCAGGTAGTGCGGGCAATTCTTATGGGGCTGACTGACTCCCTTGCGTGGCCAGTGGTAATGAGGGACGACTTTACGCAGGGAAATGTTGTGCTTCTGCATCAGGTAAGCGGTCAGCTTGGCTGTGCGCTCAATGGTCGCCGATCTGCTGTTGCCCTTATTTTCACACATTTCAACCCCGATGGAGTAGCGGTTGCCCGGCCCACTGAAATCTGCGTGCTCACCCTGCTCGTTGGTCGGCAGGTGTTGTACTGCACGGTCCTCGTCCACTGTAAAATGCCAGACAAGGTAACCTATGCGGTTGTAGTGACGCGACTTGCGGGCGCGCAGTTTGCCATTCTTGAGAGCTTCAGAGTGACGCAAAGCGTCCGCACCACGAGAAAAGTTCTGCGTGCTGTGAATGGTAATGTAGCGGGGTGTCATGCTTCTGCGATACTTGCGGGCGTGACGGCCCCGTGGAATGTAATCCTGAACGACACCTGCCTCACGGTAGAGGGTGCTCGCACTTTTGGCAGCTGTCAGCGGCACAAATTGAGGTGATAATGAGGCTGTCGGGCCAAAACCATCACCTGAGCCAGATCGATGGCTTGCCGAATTTGAGTTGGATGAAGAGCAGCAAGGCAACAACACCATGATGCCGAAAAACATCATGAATTGTATCATCCTCATCAAAATCAACTTCATACTTAGCTTGTAGCACACCATACTGGCAGACGAAAGTGCCCTTTTCAATTATTTTGGATATGTAAACAATTTTCATTGTTTTGATCATGCCACTTGCCCTCCTGACCAGGTAACAGTATACCTCTTCATCGGTGTCAGAAACGACTCCCACCTATGATTCGCCTTCCTGTTCACCCTCTGGGGAGATGCCGGGAATAAAAGAAACCAGAGCCTCCGCCTCATTTGTGAAGCGGCTGGAGGCACTTGTACATAAGCCACCCAAAGACTCCGCGGTTGAGTTTCCCTCCGTGGATGAGTCTGCCCACGCCTTCGTCACTGCCCTCATGTGTCACAGCATGCACGAGGCTGACAACAGCAGCCGGATCTGGTTCACCCACCCGAACCCAAGGGTAAGAGACCGCATTGCAGCCGAGCTGGACCTCTGGGGCATCAAGCCTTTGCTTTTACCCGAACTCCCGGCTGGTGATGAACGATCGGTAAACACTGCTCCGGAAACCCTCGCAGCACGTCTGGCAGTATTGAATGAGCTTTGCAGTAAGCCCTCTGGCAAAAAACCGGAATTACTCGTTTTATCTCCTGACTCCCTCCAAGATGCCGCCCCGTCACTGGAAAACCTCAGAAACGCGGCACTCAAACTCACCATTGGCGATCAGCATGATCCTGAAGAGCTTGAAAAAAAACTCATCGCCAGTGGTTACGAGCGAGTCGCTCAGGTGCATGCCCATGGTCAGCTGGCTCGCCGTGGTGGAATCATCGATATTTTTTCGTGGCACGCATCCGCTCCCTTGAGAATAGAATTTTTTGATACCGAAATTGAATCCCTTCGTAAGTTTGACATCGATTCACAAATTTCGATACGACGCGTCAAAGATGCCCAAATCACCCTCTCCAACGCAGGCCAGACAGCGCAGGTATCTGATTATCTTGGCAAAAATGACCGGCTTGTAGCAGCGGGAGAGCATCTTCCAGATCATTGCGATGCTCATATA
>JBDQHQ010000202.1:0-4000 GCA_040264795.1 Akkermansiaceae bacterium
CAGTTCAGAGACCATTGCTTGGCTTGAGTGATGCCGGGCGCATCGGCATCGCGGAAATTTCGTGGCTGCTGTTTAGTGTAGTGCCAATTACTCCACTCGTATTGGAGGTATTTGGTTTCTATCGAAACATCATGCGCAAGACAGTGGTTCAATCACTGGGTCAGATGTTTCAGGCTGTTCTGGTCATCAGTGTTGGGATCGCCGCCATGGTTCTCTTTTTCAAGATGGCTCCGATGAGTCGCCTGGTGCTGGCAACAGCCATGGTACTCTCTGCAACTTTCCTCTTGCTCAGAGATGCGGTGGTAAGGGCGCATTTGAAAAAAGCGGCCCTCAAGGAAGGTCTACGCGAGCGAGTTGTCATCGCCGGCTGCAAAGACGACACCAAGCAGCTCATAGCGTCCATGCCAGATGAAGTGACTGACTACTGGGAAGTGGTTTGTGAGTTTGATTTTTCCGAGCAGGACGTTCATGAGCTGGAGGATATTTTTACCCGAGAATCCATTGAGCGTGTTATCATTGCTGCACGTCACGCTGTGTTCCAACAAATCTCAACAACGGTTGAATTGTGCGAGAAGCAGGGGATCGAGTCATGGGTATCGGCTGATTTTATCAGAACGCAGGTATCCAGGCCAACCTTTGACAACTTAGGGGGCCAACCCATGCTGGTGCTTCGTGCCACGCCCGAGCTCTCATGGGCACTTTTGGCAAAAGGCGCCTTGGATAGGGTAGGTGCGTTTCTGTTCATCTTGTTTACGATACCCTTATGGATTTTTGCCATTGTTGGGATCAAGTTGAGCAGCATGAGGGAGCCGGTCTTTTTCCGTCAGGATCGGGCAGGGAAGTATGGCAAGCCATTCCGGATGTGGAAATTCAGAACCATGGTTACGAATGCTGAGGACCAGCTCGATGATCTCAAGGATGCGATGGGAAATGAAATGAGCGGCCCGGTCTTCAAATTAAAAGACGACCCTCGCGTTTTCCCTTTTGCCAGATTGTTGAGGAAGTGGAGCATTGATGAATTTCCCCAGATGCTCAATGTGCTCACCGGTGACATGAGCCTGGTTGGCCCGCGCCCTTTGCCGATTTATGAGGTTTCGAAGTTTGAAAAATCCGAGCACCGGCGGAGATTGAGTGTTAAGCCGGGAGTAACCTGCATCTGGCAAGTTACAGGCAGGAATACCATCACCGAATGGGATGATTGGGTGCAGTTGGATTTGCAATATATCGACAACTGGTCCTTGTGGCTCGACATCAAATTACTCTTGCAGACCGTGCCTGCTGTCTTACTGACAAAAGGGGCAAAATAGTTTGCCAGCAGCGAGCCCTGTCATTCATTCAGCCTGTTAAATTTGCGGTTAATTTTGACTTTGTTGCATTTGGGATTGTCAACTTGTGATCAGAATACACAATCCGGTCCTCGATTGTCACAGAGGGGCTCAAACCAGGGCCAACACCGACCCATCAATCAGTGGCAATCGCAAATATCCTTATGCAATCAGCGCATAGAAATTGCAATTCCATGAAAATATTTAGCGGCAAGGCACACAGGGAGCTGGCGGAAAAAATCGCAACTCATCTTGGCAAGGAACTGGCAAATGTTGAAGTGACGTCATTTCCTGACGGCGAAACCTTTGTCCAAATCAATGAGAATATCCGCGGCGAGGACGTCTACTTGGTGCAGCCTACTTGCCCTCCGACCAACCATAATCTCATGGAGATGTTGATCATGGTGGATGCTGCCAAAAGAGCAAGTGCCGGCAGGATCACAGCAGTGATGCCATTTTTCGGATACGCCCGGCAGGACCGTAAGGATAAGCCCCGCGTTCCTATCACTGCCAAATTAGTGGCCAATCTCATATCTGCAGCCGGGGTCGACCGCGTGCTCACAATGGATCTTCACGCTGCTCAGATCCAGGGGTTCTTTGATATCCCGGTGGACCATCTTTATGCCAAACCAGCTTTCATCAAGCACCTGCGTGAGCAGCACGGTGATGACGCCAGTAACCTCACCGTTGTCTCTCCTGACGTGGGAGGAGTAAAAATGGCCAGATCATACGCTGACAAACTGGGTGCTGAGCTGGCAATTGTTGCCAAACACCGCGTCAGTGCCACTAAAGTGGAAGCGATGAATGTCATCGGTGATGTCGAAGGGCGGAATGTATTGCTGGTTGATGACATGACCGAAACGGCCGGCACCTTGTGCGCTGCGGCTGAAATCCTTGAAAAACAGGGGGCAAAGAGTATTTACGCTGGTGTATCCCATGGTGTTCTCGGAGATATGGGCAGAAAGCGCATTGCTGAATCTGCGATCAAAGAAGTGATTACAAGTGACTCAGTACCACAGGCTTACGGGGAAAAAGTAACAGCAGTATCCATTGCGGGGCTGCTTGGAGACGCGATTTCGCGCATTCATGATGGAAAATCTGTCACTTCTCTCTTTGACATTGACGTCTGAAGTGGTAAAGACCCGCCCCCCGGAACGTTCTGACAACTCACTCTACTACCCGCCGTCAGTCATTTCCGGGCTGCTCCTACTTCCTACAACATTAATTTAAACATCCAAAAAAATGGCTAAACCACAAACTTTGAAAGCTGAAGAGCGTGCCCGCACAGGGTCCGGCGTTCTCAAGCAAATGCGTCGTGAGGGATACATCCCGTCCGTCGTCTACGGCGGGGGTTCCGAGAACAAGAATGTCAAGATCCACGCGAAGACCTTCCGTGACATGCTTAACCATGCTGTCTCTGACAGTATTCTAGTCAACCTTGACCTTGAGGGATCCAGCACCCAGATGGCATTTCTACAGGACGTGCAGCACAATGCACTCACAGGTGAAATCATGCATGTTGATTTCCTCGCAGTGAATCAGGACACATCTATTACCGCTAACATTCCACTCGAGCTTGTTGGAGACCCGAAAGGCGTGGTCGAGGGAGGACTGCTCGAGCAGTTACTCTACACTCTCGAAATCAGCTGCTTACCCAAAGACCTGCCTGAAAGTATTGAGGTAGATGTAAGTGACCTGGCGATTGGTGATTCACTCAACATCGGTGAAGTCAACTTCCCGGAGGGAGTAATCCCCGCACTCAATGAAGACGTGGTTGTCGCCCTCGTGGCCAAGGCCCGCACTGCATCTGTTGAGGAGGAAGCTGAGGAGCTTGCCGAGGGAGATGCTGCTGAAGGCGAAGCCGCTGAAGGAGCCGAAGGAGCTGCCGAAGGTGGAGATGCACCTGCAGCTGACGCAGCAGAGTAAGCGTAATCATCCGTCTAAATTTACCAAGCCCGGAGCCGATATGGCCTCCGGGCTTTTTCTTTTTCCGCGATTTGGTCTTTGGTATTCCGTGATACGGGATTAAAAGCAGTTCATGCCTGAGATCAAACTCGTAGTCGGCCTTGGCAATCCGGGTCAGAAATACGAGCAGACCCGTCATAACATCGGGTTTCTCGTCTTGGATCGTCTTGCAAACGGTTACGGTGCTCAATTCGCCAACCATCTCAAGTGGCGTGCCCACTTGGCTAAAGTGCCGGGCTCAGCTGCGATTTTGATGAAGCCGCAGACCTTTATGAATGAGAGCGGGCAGTCCGTCGGCGCTGCACTACGCTTTTATAAATACGAGCCCGAACAGGTGCTCGTTATTTACGATGATGTGTCGATCCCATTTGAGACTCTGCGATTCCGCATGGCGGGCTCAGCCGGGGGGCACAACGGCATCAAATCCATTATCAATCACCTTGGCAGTGACCGCTTCCCAAGGTTGAAAATTGGTATTGGTAATGATACCGCAAACTCACTGACGGGGCATGTGCTTGGAAAGTTTTCGTCCGCTGAGCAAAATCAGTTGGAAAACACGCTTGCAACTGCGGCGGAAGCTGTTCAGTTTGCGCTCGCCGAGGGAGTTGAGTCAGCCGCCAACTCCTTCAATACCCAAAAATCAAATTAACCTTTAACGAACACAATAGCGATGAGCAGAAAATACGAAGGCCTAGTCGTACTCAATACCC
>JBDQHQ010000203.1:0-3992 GCA_040264795.1 Akkermansiaceae bacterium
GTCTTGGCTTGTCCAGTCTGGCTGGTAGACCTTCTCTTTTACCCGGGTATCGTGAAATGAGCCATAGGGAAAGCCGTTGATGGTGAATACGTAGCAATTTTCCTGATCCAGCCACTCCCGGAACTGGGACAGCTTGTCGTTATCGAGCAACTCGGCTGCAGCGATTGCGGAGAGCCTCAAACCGATAGCGTAGGGTTCAGCCGGAGCCGCTACCTCATGACGGACTTTGAGCGTGTGGGTTTTGAGTGCCCGCCAAGTTTCATCCCAGCTTTCTGCGGGATGGATGTTCGTGCAGTAGGCAAGGTGGGCGCCGGAGTATTTGGAGAATTTCACGGGGACTCTACGTTGCGGATATCCAGAATCTTGATCATGCCAGCAAAGGGGTCTTTGAAATAGAGCAGTGCGTGGCGCTTGAGAATTTTGACCTCGATCATGCGCCCACGGGGGTCCGGCTCGCGATAGTCTCCCACGGCTTCAGGGTTGTTGTGAAGCCGGTCAATGTATTCCACAATGTGGGCCTTGTTGCCGATGCGTTGCAAATGATCGGCAACGTGGGCATGGACATAAATCAAAGTATCAGTCATCGCCTTGGGATTCTTTGGATTTTTCCCATGTTTGCCAGTTGTCCGGATCTGAGTCCTCGACGCGCTTGTGAAGGTTGGGCATGACGAGGCTGTTGCGTTTCAGGCGTTCAACGAGAAGGAAGCCCGCGAGTTGATCCTGCTCGTCAGGTGACAAGCGGCCAAGGGTTCGCTTCAGTTCATCCAGATACTCGGAATCCATGGAATAGAATCAGATCGAAAAGTTGGCTGATTGGCTGAGGAATTTTACCGGGTTGTCGTAGACGACCTTGCGAATAGCTTCCGAAGAGTAATCGCGCTTTTTCATTTCCTGCATGCACTTGGCGACGGCCAGTGGATCGGAAATGCCCCAGTCACAGGCTGAATTCATCCATATATTCTCCATGCCGAAGTTTTCCAGAATGTCGACTGCACGGGGCAGGGTGCATTTGGATTCAGGATAGAGGGTCATGCCGGCCCAGAAGCCTGCGCCCAGGACCAAGCCTGCAGTGTGCTCTTCAACGTGGTCAATGATCACTCGTGAGGGCTCGACACTTGCGTTGTTTAAAGCATCGATGATGAGGCGTGTTCCTTTGAGCTTATCCTCGAGGTGAGGCGTGTGAACCAGAATAGGCAGATCGTATTTTTTTGCCAGATCCACGTGTTCTTCGAAAATGGCAAGCTCGCTGACAGTGTTCTTATTCAGGCCGATTTCGCCAATGCCGAGGACGGTGGGCTGGTCGATAAACTCGGGAATAATGGCCATCACCTCACGGGCAAAAACAGCGTCCTCGGCCTCCTTGGGGTTAATGCAAAGCCAGCAGTAGTGCTTGATGCCGAATTTTGCGGCGCGTTTGGGCTCATAATCAGTCAGCTGGCGGTAGTAGTCATGAAAGCCTTGTGCCGAACTGCGGTCAAAGCCAGCCCAGAAAGCGGGCTCGCAAATGGCTTCACAGCCGGCGATGGCCATGGCCTGATAGTCATCTGTGGTTCGGCTCACCATGTGAGCGTGTGGTTCAATATAAGACATGGGTGTGAAAGGTGCGTTAGCTGGAGGCGTTGTGATTGGGTGCGCCAAAAGCTCCCTGAATGGTGGCTTTAGGGATGGGCTCCTCACTGTGGTCAGACAGTGTGTTTAATACTGCCTGGGCACGGGATTGTTTGCCAGGGCTGGCCATGGCATCCAGGGCTTTGAGGAAGCCATCAAGACGGAAGTCAGCGTCTCCTTCGTGGCGGTCCAGACGGTCCATGAAGGCTGCAATGTCGATTAACTTGCAGCGGGCATCCATGAAATAAAGATCGAGGATATCTTTCTTGCTAGGCATAGAGTAAGGTTAATGGACATTTGCTAAATTCCAAATGCCAAATTCAGTTTCCAAATTTAATTTTTCAAGATAAGACAGAGCTCATGCAAGATATTGATGAGCGTGATCTGGGAGTACAGCCACTCGACCGAATGATGGATGAGTGGGGGATGGGTAATCATAGCCTGGTAGAGGTTTCCACTGAGCAGCTGACTCACAAGCAAGTTCAGAAGGCGCGCAAGGGGCGTCGTCTAAGTCTCAAGATGATGCAAAAGGTCACTCGGGCTTTCAATGTGGCAATTTGGTATCGCCTGAGTAATGAGCAAAAAGAAAACTATTACGAGTATATGCACCGTGATCTTTTTAACTATGCCAAGGGCTATGACGCGAATTGGGTAGATCCTAATCACGCATTACAGCAGGAGCTCAACAGCCAGTCCGGCCAGTGATGAAGCAAGGCTTGAGCAATCGGTGGTAATCTGCCTTCAGAAGCTTTTTAGAAGATGATCAATTTCGTGGAATATGGCCGCCGTCTTTGGGTAGTGGATGAGGCCAGGAAGAAGCTGGTAAAGAAGATCCTGGTCAGGCTTTTGAAGGCATTGGTCTACGGGCTGGTGGGTGCTATGGCAATGCTGCTGCTGCTGGCTATCTACCTCATGAATCAAAAGGAGGATTTGAAAGTCTGGCACACAGTCGAACTTGATGAAGAGTTCACCGTGTCGAGCAAGGTGAAAGATTTCGCCGGATACCTCGCCCTTGAGCAGCGCCTCTTTGCCCAACTTGACCGTGAGGTTTACCAGCGCATTGAGCCCGAGGATCAACGAATTACAAACCGTTACCACCGGGGCAGCCTCTCAGACCCTGAAATGCTGACTCCCAATTGGAACCGTAGTTTCGAACTGATTCCCAATAATCAATCAGCGGAGGCTAGGACAGGCGTGCTCTTAATCCACGGCCTCACCGACTCCCCATATAGCCTGCGTGCCCTGGGAGAGCGTCTGCATGCGGATGGCGCACACGTGCTTGGTCTGCGTGTGCCGGGTCACGGAACAGTGCCATCTGCCCTCACGCAAACCACTTGGCAGGATATGGCGGCGGCGGTGGTTTTGGCAATGCGCCATCTCAAGCAACAAGTGGCCGGGGGTCCCGTCCATGTCATTGGATATTCCAACGGGGGAGCCCTTGCCGTGAACTATGCCCTGTCCAGTCTTGAGCAATCCGATCTGCCGCGCCTTGAGGGGATGGTGCTTGTTTCACCTGAGATCGGTGTTTCGGCGATGGCGGCACTGGCGATCTGGCAGGAGCGGATCAGCTGGATTACCGGGCTCGACAAGTTGGCCTGGATGGATGTCATTCCCGAGTATGATCCCTACAAGTATTGCTCTTTCCCGGTGAATGCGGGAAATCTCGCCTATCAGCTCACGGGGGTGAACCGTGCCAACTTAGCCCGTTTGGGTAATGCCGGTAAACTCGGCGAGTTTCCTCGGGTTTTGACTTTCCAGTCAGCCGTAGACGCAACCGTCTCGGCTCCCGCCCTGGTGCGTGACCTCTATGCCCTGCTGCCGGAGCGGGGCCATGAGCTGGTGGTATTCGATCTGAACCGTACTGCTGATATTGAGCCTCTGCTCCACAGGGATCCGAAGGATGAGTTCCCCAAGCTTCGTGACGACCCTTCCCGCAGCTATTCGATTTGTCTGGTGGGCAATGAGACGGATCAAAATCAGCGCGTGGTCGCCCGACATTGGTTGCCAGGGCAGTCCCGTTTTACTACTACCGATCTCGGTTTAGTGTGGCCGAGGGGTTTTTACTCACTGACGCATGTCGCTCTGCCTTTCAGAGAGGATGATCCGGTCTATGGGGCTAGCCCACCGGAGGGAAGCGAGGGGATTCACCTGGGCGCACTCGCGTTGCGGGGCGAGAAAGGAGTCTTGCGTGTGCCGGCAGCAGATATGTTACGCTTGCGATGGAATCCGTTTTATTCCTACCTCGAGCAGCGGACCCTCCAACATCTGTTGCTCACAGACTAGAGTAAACTGCATGCTTCCCTTTGGGTTCAATGTGATTTAAATGGGCTGAGCAATGAATGTTGATTTTTTGATCATTGGTCAGGGACTGGCAGGTAGCGCAC
>JBDQHQ010000204.1:0-3975 GCA_040264795.1 Akkermansiaceae bacterium
GATCAGCACGGTGTGCTTGCCAGTTTGATCCAGGAGGCAGACACCATGGGCTTTGATATCGTGCAAGCTGGCAACATCAAAGGATTTCTCGACCGTTACGCGACCCCGGAATCTATCCGGCATGAGGCGGAAATACGCAAGCTCTCTGCCACCCAGTGCTGCGCCTACACAGATGGCACCAAGCTTCATATCGAAATGGCAGTGCTCGCTAATGCTCTGGGCTATCTTCCTCCCGAGGGCGGCATGACAGGGCCGCGGGCAGGGCATGTCCACGAGGCCTTGGGCCTGTTTGACTTTGAGAGCTACGGGCAAACACCGCGGATTGATTACCTGCTCGGTGCGGAGCCTGGGGGAGGTGTCTATCTGGTAGTCCGGCCGAAAAAAGAACTCCCGGCTGAGCAAAAATTCTACCTCAGCTACTACAAGCTCGGGGACGGTCCTTATTACATCCTCTACCGCCCTTACCATCTCTGTCACTTGGAAACTCCGAAGGCCATTCTTGCCGCGTTCCGTGGTGAGGCGCTGCTCACCACAAGCGCGCAGTCCTGTGATGTCTACGCCTATGCCAAAGAGGATCTGGCTGCCGGGACCTCCATCAAGCATGCTATAGGCTCCGCGGAAGTCTACGGTCTGGCAGAGCCTCTGAATCACCACCAGATCCCCATCGCTCTGCTTGAAGAGTCCACTATTCTCAAGACTTCACTTGGCAAGGATGAGTCCCTTACTATTGAGCATTTGGACCTTCCCGACAATCAACTAACCAAACTTTGGCGGCAGCAGCAAGAGCTGCTCGGCCAATGATTGAATCATTCTTGACCTGTTTGCCCCGGCACCCACAATCTGATACGTGACACCATCTTCTGCGCCCCACCTCACTATCCTGGGTGCAGGCCCTTGCGGCCTGTATGCTGCTCACACTGCTCTAGAGCTTGGGGCACAGGTTTCAGTTTGGGAAAAGCAATCCCAGCCGGGTGGGTTGGCAGCTGGCCATCAGCGGGGTGGCAACTGGTATGATCTGGGGGTTCATATGCTGCACGCCTTTGATGAAGAGATTTTTGCCACTTGCGCACGGGTCATGGGAGAGGAGCGTATCGAGGTGCCACTGAAGTCTCATATCAAGTGGCATGGAAAACTCTACCACTATCCCTTGCGCGGCCGTGACATTCTTGCAGGAATCCCTCCGTTTACCCTGATGCGCTGCCTTACCGGTCTGCTGCTCGCGGAGATCGAAAGTAGGTGGGGCAGACGCACTCCCGGCCCCGATGCCGAGTCCGCCCTGTGCGAGCTCTACGGCCCGGCACTTTACGAATTTTTCTTCGAGGAGTTTACCCACCGCTACTGGGGTATTCATCCCCGCGATTTATCCGCTGAGTTTGTCCGGCGAAAAATGCCCCGGCTCTCCGCGGTGGACGTTTTTAAAAACCTCCTTGAAAAACTCCGGCTAACCGCCCCCCGAGATTCCAGCGAGGGCGCACTGCGCTTTGAAACACTCCACTACTCAGCCACAGGGGCTGAAGCCCTACCTCGGAAACTGGCGCAATCCGTCCAAGAGCGCGGTGCCGAAATCCATCTGAACTCCGCCGCAGAGACCATTCACCACAAAGGTAGCCGGATTACTGGCGTTAATGACATGCCGGCTTTCCCGCACGAAAACTCGGCATTCCTCTCCACTATTCCGCTGCCACGCTTAATCCAGGCCCTGAAACCCGCTGCTCCCGATCATGTTCTCAAGGCTGCAGAACAGCTCCGCTTCAAACCAATGACCGTTTATGCTCTGCTGGTGAACAAACCCCGCTGCATGGACGCCCTCTATACCTACTACAGGGACCGCATTTTCCACCGGGTGGGGGAGCCCAAGAATGCCGGCCTGCTTGTCACTCCGGGAGATCACACAACACTCATTGTGGAGACTACCTGCGAAATCGGAGATGCCAAATGGAAGGGGGATGCCTTGGCCGAAATCCTCGGGGACCTCGAAGCCGAGGGGCTCTGCAATGCTGGCGACGTCGTCGAGCATCACCTCTTGCATGCGTCCCATGCCTACCCCGTATTTGCCGAGGGCTTTGAGGCCCACCTCCAGATAGTCCTTGATTATCTGTCCCGCTTTGAAAACCTGAGCTCTACGGGGCGGCAAGGTGCATTCACCTACCCGAATATGCACTCCGCCATGCGCATGGGGGCTGATGCCGCAACATCCCTCCTCAGCTCCGGTTGTGCCTAACGATGAAAAAGCTGCATACCATTCCAAGCACTCTCGATGGTGTTGTCTTATTGGATCCGCCACGCTTGAGTGACACGCGCGGTTTATTCCGCCCGCTCTTTGCCCAACGCCTTCACGCTGATGCCGGGTACGACCACCATTGGGCAGAGATGAACCTCTCATATACCAAGCAGGGATGTGTGCGCGGTCTCCACTTTCAAGAGCCGAATAGCCAAGCCAAACTCATCTCAGTGGTAGAGGGCGCCATTTTCGACGTTGTTGTCGATCTCCGCCCCGACTCAGCTACTTTTGGCAAATGGGAATCATTCACCCTGTCTGCTAGTGACACAGCTCACCCCTCCCAGATCTACATTCCGGAAGGCTTTGCTCACGGTCTCGCCACTCCTCAGGGGCCTGCCACCATCGCTTATTTGGTGTCACGGCAATGGGATCCTGACTGTGAGCATGCCTTGCTCTGGAACGACCCCGAGCTCGCCATTGCGTGGCCAATCAACCAGCCTGAACTCTCCCCGCGAGACCGAGCAGGAACGACCCTTGCAGAGCTTAAAAGGATTCTAAAGCCAGGAGGGTGACTTGCTCGATGCGAATGACTTAGTTAATGCAATGAGCATAATAGTTAAGCTCTCTTATATATATATTGTGGTGTCACATCAGGCTGCGTGCATTGTAAGTAATGGTTGTTTGGGGGGGGTGTCATTTTTTCTTGATGATCCCTGTAATCTATGGGTAAATGACCCCTCAGTTTTTTTAGAAGCTCCGTATTCTGAATCCGTATTCTAAAAATTTTGTTTATGAGGCAGCTGAATCAGTGCCTAAGCGGTCCCAGCCATTCCACTCAAAAAGTAACATCTCAGCAACCCCAAGCCCCCCAATCATGAAAAAGGTATTACCCCTCAACCTGCTCTTTCTAGCCCTGGCAAGCCAATTGGCATCGGGTGCTCTCATATTTTCGGATCTGGCTACAGATGCCTCAGGGAATTTCGTCAACCCTGGAACCACGGGCTGGTCAGGGACAGGAACCGTGGTCGGGCCGGCAGGCTACAACACCACCAGCGGAGCCACGATGATCAGCAGCTTCACGGGTTCAGGGAATGTTCTGACCATGGGTGAAGCAACCGGTTGGGGAACAACACTCCTTGACACAACCACTGCCACCATGACGGTCTCGCTCGGAGGATCCGGCTCCGCAGACATTGCCGTCAACCTTTCCGGACCGGGTGGTATTCATCCCACCGGCTTTAACGTCACAAATCTCCAGGGCGGGGTCACGTCCGTCACCGTAGAGTTTAACTTCAGCACGCCGCTGGCGGCGGCCTTTGCTGAGCCCATCCCAAGGAGTAACTCACCGTTTCTGGCAGGATTCCGGACACAGCAAACTCTAACTGCAGCCAATTTTACGGCAGAGTATCTCGGCATCCGCCATACGACTGCTCTTGACAGCGCCTTCATCGTGGGCTTGCCAGGGGGCCTCACAGCTGCCGACTCAGTCGAGATGTCGGGCAGTACCTTCGACTGGGGTGGCGACCCCAGTTTCAGTGGCATAGCGAGCAATGCAAATCCATGGGAAGGCGTGAATCTCTTCGATGTCGATGGCAGTGGGGGGCCTTATACTGCCGGTGTTAATAACGACTCGATTCTTCAGGACGCGGAGCAGGTCTACGCCACCGGTATGCGTTTCACCTTCACTCCGGGCGCTGGAGATGCGGATGGATTGTTCGATGGAGCCAACTTCCTGTTCTCTCTTAATGGCACAC
>JBDQHQ010000205.1:0-3952 GCA_040264795.1 Akkermansiaceae bacterium
CTCGTGCCATGCATGTTGGATGTGATCGATAAACTTCCATGCCTCCTCTACCTCATCGCGACGTGCAAATAAGGTGGCGTCACCCGCCATGGAATCGAGTAACAGGCGCTCATAAGCCTCCGGACTCCCTTTGCCAAAACTGGTGGCATAGTGGAAATCCATCTTTACAGGCTCCATGCGCAGACTCGACCCAGGTATTTTGGAAAGCATTCGCAGCGATATCCCCTCATCCGGCTGTATTCTAATGACCAAGACATTACCACCTGGCACCCCATCAGAGAGGGCATTAAACAACACACTCGGAGGATCCTTGAAGTGAATCGATATTTCGGTCGCTTTCTTGGGGAGTTGTTTGCCCATGCGCACATAAAACGGAACACCGCTCCATCGCCAGGTGTCAACAAGCACGCGCAAAGCGACATAAGATTCCGTCATCGACTCCGGATCCACCCGATCCTCTTCACGATATCCCACCACACTCTCACCATCAACATGCCCCGCAATGTATTGGGAACGTACCACATTTTCCGCCACGAGCTCCGGCGTATCCCACTGGCGGAGAGATCGAAGCACTTTGACTTTCTCGTCCCTGACGCCATCCGCGGTGAGATCTGTTGGGGGCTCCATTGCCACCAGGCTCAGGAGTTGCAACAAATGATTTTGCACCATATCGCGCAAGGCACCTGCACTATCATAATAACCTCCACGGCCGCCTTCCATACCAAGGTTTTCAGAGCATGTGATCTGTATCTGTTCGATGCAGCGGTTGTTCCACAAAGGCTCAAAAATCGCATTTGCAAAACGCAATACCATGATGTTTTGAGCTGTTTCCTTACCTAGGTAGTGATCAATACGATAGGTATCGCGCTCTCGAAAAGTTTTACTGACAACCTTGTTGAGATGCTTGGCCGTCGGCAAATCCGTGCCAAAAGGCTTCTCTACGATAACCCTTGACCAGAAGCCGCTCTCGTTACGGTTAATCCCCGAGGTTCTAAGATTAGTTAGAATATCCTCAAAATACTCTGGTGCGCTGGCAATGTAAAACAAGCGGTGCCCGTTGCCCCCACGCTCTCGATCTATTGCATCAAGTCGCTGTGCCAGTCTGTCGTAACCTGCGGCATCCTGAAACTCACTTTGGTGATAATGAATGTTTTTGGCATACTCTGACCAAATGGCTTCATCGTGCCCGCTTCTCGACACCTTCTTGTTCACTTCTTCCAAGCCTTGACGAAACTCCTCGTCTGTTTTTTCTCGGCGCGCAAAACCGATGATTTGCACGCCAGCCGGCAAGGCGCCTTCGATTTGCAAATTATACAATGCCGGGATCAGTTTGCGATGCGTCAGGTCACCGGTGGCACCAAAAATAACAACAGTGCAGGCCTCAGGGCGAGAGCGCGATTCCAGATCTTTTCGAAACGGGTTATTCATAGTTCAAAATCCAGCACAGATCAGCACACATGTGGCCATGGATCGATAGTATACGATCACTGAGTGGGACAAATCAGGCTTGGTGGGCGGCATTGTAGTATCGCAGCATGATGCTACAAGCCAAACAGTTGACCGATTAAGACATCTCATCAGCCAAAGGCACTCAGGAATGCGACTTCTAATGCCAACTGTTCTTGCACATTGGTTTCCAAATTTGCCCGGAGTTGCTCGATGCCCTCCATGCGAACAAGCAAGTCATTGAGAGGGTGCTCAGATGCCACTGAGGCCGTCGCATCACGCTCCATGGGGAAATCAAGCTGATTGACAGCACACTTTTGGCGCACCACATCTCCCATCCAGCAGACCAGGGTGTCGATGAGCTTTTCTCTCTCATTGAGATACTCCGACTCAGTGAGAGCCAAATAATACTTCTCACGATTCTTAATCCAATCACTACTGTCGGTGGTATTTTTGTACTTTTTACTCTCCTCCTTGTAGGCCGTGTCGTTCCTTTTACCGATTTCTGATTTTTGTTTGGCGAGGATAGCACTGAACGAGGCGCGCAAGGTCAAAGCTGCCTGGATATTACCAACTCCCTGCCTCGCCATGGATGCCAAGGCACTCAATAGTTCTTGGCTGGCATCACTGAGGGCTACCTGATCTGATCCAATCATGAGGGGCAAGCTCACACAACGGGACAACACGGTCGGTAACAACAATTCAGGAGCATCGCTTACCAACAATAGCAGGCATTGAGGAGGTGGTTCCTCCAAGGTTTTTAAAAATGCATTTTCTGCCCCCACACCCATGCGGTCAGCATGCAGAATCACTCCCACCTTCCACTTCCCGGGTGCCGATGCCACATGAAATGACTTTTCCAAATCCCGCATATCATCCACGGTAATTCGACGTGATTTTGACCTTGGCCGCACTACCCTGACGAGGTCTCCTTCGAGCTCATCAAGGTTTTTTGGCTCGGGGGCTTCAAGCTCACCAAACAAATTAGCGCCTCCTCCACCTTGTTCCCCGGGGTTGACCATCTGAATGACCCTTGCCACCAAAGCCTCCTTGCCACTACCTGCAGGACCTGTAATGAGAAAAGCATGTGCCAGCCTACCACGCTCATGTGCTGCCTCGAGTAAATCAAACGCTTTTTCTGCTAAGTAGGCCACACACTCATCCTGCAAATCCTGAAGATTTCGGCAACCTGAAAAATAATATAGCTCAAAACAACACACAAATCAGGTGATTAGCACCGTTCTCAGTGGACATGGCCTCTCGGATCATTCATGTATTGTCCTGTTGTCATGATAGCTACCCACAGAACCAATCTTATGAAAAATACACTCATAGCCGGCCTCATGCTGGCAATAACTGCCTCTCTCTCCCATGCTGCCGGGGATGAATGGATGACCGACTTTGAGGCAGCCAAGAAAAAGGCCGCAGCAGAAAATAAATCGCTATTGGTAGACTTTACCGGATCAGACTGGTGTGGTTGGTGCATTAAACTCGTCGACGAGGTATTTAAGCATGATGCTTTCAAGGAGGGTGTTGCAGACAAGTTTGTCCTGGTGGAGCTCGATTACCCCCGTGATAAATCAAAGCTCAGCGAGGAAACTCAAAAACAAAACGAAGAGCTGAAAGCCAAGTACTCGATCCGGGGATACCCCACCATCCTCTTACTTGATTCAGATGGTCGGCCATTCGCCCAGACAGGTTATCAGGCAGGAGGGCCGGAAAAATATCTGGCTCACCTCGATAGCTTGCTCGCCATCAAAACAAAACGCGATGAGGCATTTAGCGCAGCTGAAAAACTTGAGGGTAAAGACAAAGCCGAAGCCCTTGTTGCCACTCTTAAGATGCTTCCCGAGGGTCAGCTGAGCCATTATAGTGAAACCACCCAACAAATTGCAGCACTTGATCCTGAGGATGAGAGCGGATTCATTGCGGCCCAAAAACGCAAGGAAGCGGAAAGTAATCTGCAAAGTGAATACATGGCTGCCATGCAATCGGGCAAAAACGATGAAGCCATGGCCTTGATCGATCAATTCATCGCTGACTACAAGATCACCGGAACAGAAAAACAATCCGCGCTCGGTATGAAAATGAATCCCCTGCTCGCAAGCAAGCAGTTTGACGAGGCAGCCGAACTACTCGATGAAATTGTCGCCATTGCTCCGGAAAGCAGGATTGGAAAATTTGCCAGTGACTTCAAACCTAAGCTCGAAGAGATGAAGCAAGAAGCTGCCAAGCCCAATAAAAATCCTGCTCATGGGCAGCCCGGGCATGTGTGTGATGAGCATGACTAAGCGGGAGCTCTTTTTTAGCTAGCTCCCCAGACCCGGGCAAACTCCGCGATGGCATCGGCAAAACGAATTGATGTCCCAAGCGCCGGAGCCAAGCGTAATTGGTGATTGCCCAGCTCATGAGTGAACTGCTGTGGTTTGACATTTGCAGCAATACCTAGATCTGCGGGAATATCCCATCCCCCATGCTGGCCGTCATTGAGCAAATAAGGCACCAC
>JBDQHQ010000206.1:0-3944 GCA_040264795.1 Akkermansiaceae bacterium
CCGTCGGGAAATTCGTTGAGTTCTATTTTGATTTCGACTCCTCGATCAGTGCTGCGTTTGGCCCAGCGATACTGGAGGTCGTAGAAACAGATCACTTCGCTTTTTTTAAGGGGTAGGGCCATGTGCAAAATACTAGGGCTTGGAGATCAAATACCAATTCAGAAATTCTCATTTGATGTGCATTGTGGTTCAATAAGGATGTGAGGCAATACACAGCGTATCAGCAAACGGGTCAGGTCTTGGCGGATCAGCTGCGTGAGGCGGTGATCGATCACGAGGCCTTTGAGCAATTGATCAGACCCTGTGAGCTATCCAGATGTCGGGCAACATGTTGTCATGATGGGGTTTATTTGTCCCAAGAGGAGGCCAGGCGCATCCGCAAGCTTATCGATGAGCATGGCGAGCAGATGGTTGAGTATGGATTGAGCTTGCCGAGTGATCCAGTAGTTATGCTCGAAGGGAAATTAAAAACAGCAATTCGTGCTGCGAAGGAGGGCGAGTTAGCTGAGGACTACCCAGCACATTTCCCAAAGACACGCTGTGTGTTTCTCGATCGTGAAGGGCGTTGTGGTATTCAGAGATTATCGATGGAGGAGGGGCGGGATGCGTGGTTTGACAAGCCGCTGACGTGCTGGATTCATCCGATTGTGATTCTACCAGCCAACCATAAGAGACCAAGACCCGTGGTGACTTTGGTGTCTTCTGAAAATGACCCGCAGAGGGGGGAGGGCTACCCGGGTTTTGCATCTTGCACCCATTGCGGCAGGCCGGATGAGGGCAGTAAAAAAGCCCGGCAGGCACGCGAGGTGCTGGCTGCCGAGCTTGAGATGTTGAGTAAGATATCCGGTAGGGATATCCTCGGTGAGTTAAATGCTGATGGTCTGGATTAACCCTTGGTGACGACTTCCCAGGCGCCATCTGCTGCATCAGACTTGAGTGCGGCATCAATGAAGGCAAGGCCCATGCGGCCGTCGTCAATGTTGGCATACTTTGAGCCGTCACAATCCCAGGGCTTACCGTCTTGGTCGGCACGGACGTCTTTTTCAAACTCACGGTGTAGGCGTGCGTAAGCATCGTGGAAGGCTTCACCATGACCGCTCGGGATGGTGGGCTCGTCGAGTAGCCACTGGGGAACGTCTCCGAGGAATCCATCATTGGCAGAGACAGCTCCGCGCCAGTAGGTGCGATCGGGCTGGTCTGGAAGGAGGATGGTGACTTTCTCGGGCTCTTCCTGGCTCCACTTGAGCGCTCCCTTGGTGCCAGCAATCATAATACCAAGGTCGTTCTTGTGACCGATGCAGATTTGGGAGGCACGCACGAGGCACTTGCCACCATTGGAAAGCTCACCATAGGTGGTGAAGTGGTCGTCAATCGGGCGTCCGGGGACGAACTTGTCGAGGCGAGCGGAGACCCGCTCTACATCGAGGCCGGTGACAAAACGAAGTTGCATCAGGGCGTGGGTGCCGATGTCGCCACCGCAGCCACTGCCGCCCGCTTTCTTGGGGTCGGTGCGCCATGCGGCCTGGATCTGGCCAGAGTCCTCGAGTTTGTCTGCGAGCCAGCCTTGAATGTAGTAAGAGTCCACCCAGCGGACTTCACCAAGAAGGCCGCTCTGAACGATGTAGCGGCTGAACCAACTCGACCAGTGGCCCAGGTAGGTATGAGCAACAGCGAAGGGGACGTTTTTCTCCTTTGCCTTGGCAACGAGTTGATCGGCTTCCTCCAAGTTAACGGTGAGAGGCTTCTCACACACGACCGGGATGCCAAGCTCAAGTGCTTTCATCGCAGGATCAAAGTGAACAAAGTTCGGCGTGACGATGAGTACGTAATCAATACGGTCCTCATGCGGAAGCTCTGCCTGGGCAGCGAGCATCGCATCATAGGAAGCGTATCCCTTGACGGGATAGGGCCAGTTGTTGGCCTCCTCGATAGCAACTTCAGGGTCGGGACCGAGGGCTACAGAGTGAACCCTGCGGGTGCCATCAAAGTGAATGGCTTTTTGATGTGGATTAGCGATGAATGCGCCGGAGCCTCCTCCGACCATACCGATTTTTAATGGTTTTGGTGACATGGGAATGATGTGTTAAGTGTTGAGTAGTGGATTATTGGTTGTCTTGATCAAAGGCCGAGTCAAAGAGGCCGCCTGTATTGCGGGGGAAATCGAGACTCCTGACGTAGCTGCAAGATTCTGTGGCACCGTGGAAGCGGTCCATACGGGCGTCTTCCCACTCTACGGAGAGCGGTCCTTCGTAGGTAACGTCATTGAGGGCGACCATGATCTCCTCGAAGTTGACGTCTCCGCGCCCTACGGAACGGAAGTCCCAGAAGCGGCGTGGGTCAGCAAAATCAGTATGACCGCCGAATACTCCCACCGTACCATCACCGTGGCCCCACCATGCGTCTTTCATGTGCACGTGGTTAATGCGGTCTGCAAAGGTGCGGATAAAGAGAACGTAGTCGACTCCCTGATAGCCGAGGTGGGACGGGTCGTAGTTGAAGCCGAAGCGTTTGTGGCCCTTGACCGCTTCAATGGCGCGCTCGGTAGAGGCGATATCAAAGGCGATTTCGGTGGGGTGTACTTCGAGGGCAAAGTTGACATTCACCTCTTCAAAGACATCAAGGATAGGAGTGAAGCGTTTGCCGAAGTCATCAAACCCTGCTTGCAGGTATTCCTGACTGGTGGGTGGGAAGGAGTAGAGGGCGTGCCAGATGGAGGATCCTGTGAATCCGTTGACCGCGGGAGTGAAAGGGTGCGCTCCTCCGGGGCGCGCATCCATGAACTTGCGGCAAGCACGTGCCGCATTGGCCATATGCTCGGCAGCGCGCTGGCGCACTCCTTCCGGCTCACCATCACCCCAGATCTCGGGAGAGAGAATAGCTTCGTGGCGTTCGTCGATGTTGTCGCAGATCGCCTGGCCGACGAGGTGGTTGGAGATGGCGTAGCAATCGAGACCGTTTGAGTTGAGAAGTTGCCATTTGTCAGCAACATACTGGTCATCAGCGAGGGCAGCATCGACGTCGAAGTGATCGCCCCAGCAGGCGAGTTCGACGCCATCGTAACCCATTTCTTTGACTTTGGGTAAGAGGTCAGCAAGCGAGAGATCGGCCCATTGGCCGGTAAAGAGTGTGACGGGACGGGACATGATGTTAGTTTTGAGTGTTGAGTTTTAAGTGTTGAGTTGGGGATTCGGGGTGACGGTGTTTTCTGAATCTGGAATCGTGAATTTGCTTTCCAGATCCTCCAGGGAAAAGTTGCCGGTGGCGTGGGCGGCTCGCATCGCGGCACCCAGACCAGCCGATGAGCTGGTGGCCATGCGCTGGACGTTACTGCCAAAGATATTGGCGATGGTTTGGCAGATGCCCGGGTTCTTGGATGCGCCACCAGTGACATAGATGGTGGTGGGTGACTCTCCCATCCATGCGCTATGGGCTTTCATATCGAGGAATTGCTTATCGATGAGGCTGCGAACAGGGCTGCTATCCGGGCTGAGTGCCGCTTCACTGAACTGATCCCAGCTGATGCCTAACTCAATGCGCAGTTTTTCGAGTGCCAGAGCACCCTCGCTGAAGCAGATCAGGCTCATGAAGCCACCACAGGGATTACCGAAGACGTGTCCGAACCCGCTTGGGTCTGTGACCGGCCCTTCCATGGCAGCAAAAAGCGTGTAACTCGTGCCCAGGCTGATGACCATCTTGCCAGGCGAGGCGGCGCCCATGCCAACGAGGCTGCAGGGGTTGTCGCCTGACCAGAGAGCTACTTTGGCTTCCGGGTTGAATTGGTATTTCTCCACGAAGTAAGGGGAAATATTGCCCGCAATGGTTGCAGAGGGCTTGAGCGAGGGCAGCTTGTCAGCGAGGCCCTCGGCAGTGAGTTTGACGATCTCCGCATCCCAGTCTTCTGACTCCAGATTCATGAGGTTCATGCCGGCACCATCACCATAGTC
>JBDQHQ010000207.1:0-3898 GCA_040264795.1 Akkermansiaceae bacterium
AATTCATCCGTGACACACTCGTAGCGATCGCACTTGCCATCTTTGTTCGTGTCAACAAGGCGGGTGAGCTCAGGTTTTTGGGCAACGTAGTAGGCGTCTTCTTTTTGGTCATAATAGATACCATTGGGCTCCATCAGGCCAGTGGCGAATAGACTCCAGTTGCCGTCTTTGAGTTCCCAGACTTCACCTTCCCATGAGACAACAGCAAGGGTGTCATCGGGCTTGTGGCAGATGCCGAGGATGGTAACCGCTCCGCGCGGTGGTGCGACGGTTTCGAGCTTGTAGCCCGTCGGGATTTTCGCCGGTATCTGGGCGGCGAGGGAGCTGGCCAGAGTGAGTGAGATCAGGGAAAAGAGAAGTGATTTCATGATGAGCTTGGATTACTTGGTTGAAATAGTGAAGGAGCTCTCACCCTCCGGGGCGATGCTGACGGTGGTGGGTTTGCCATCGGTGATGAAATGGATCAGGGCATTGGCTTGATCGGATTCGTAAGCGATGTATTCGATGTCGGATGATTCAAAAACAGAGCGCGCGCTGTTAGGAATGTTCTTTCCATTGATTTTGGATTGTTGCTGGCTGCGGTCGGTTAGTGAAGGCGTCTGGTCGATCTCAGCACTGTGCCATGCATCCAGGACTGATCCGTCAACGGTGTTGAAGGCAACAATCACCTTGTTGGGCAGCAGGCACAGAATCGCACGCGGAGGCAAGTCCTTGATCCACTTGCGCTCGATCTTGGCTACGGGGCCAGCGACGATGACCTTGGGGGTGCTGCCCTGCAGACTGCGGCCGGAGAGTGCAAAGCGGGTCCCAGCCGGACCAACCAGATTGCCATAGAACTTGTAGCTGTGAGCTCTCTTTTCCTCGTGGAAAATTTCGAAGCTGTAGGTGCCGGCTTCGAGCTCGAGCTTCTCATTGATGTCCTCTGTCTTGGGAGCGTTTTCATCCGAGTAGTGAACTTCCTTGCCTTCGAAATAGATGGCAGTGCGTCCGACTCTACGGATGTCGAAGCGGTAGGTGCCGGGCTTCTGAATATAGGCCTTGGCAGTGACGCGGACAACACCCTCGAGGTTGCGTTTTACGTAGAGCCAGTTTTCAGGCAGTGGGGTTGATGAGGTGGACTCAATGGTTTTGAAGAGTTCGGGGACGAGGCGCTTTCCTTTGAAATGACCCTTGGGATAGATGTAGCGGACCATTTCACGAATGCCTGCCTGTTCAGAGAGAATAAAGTCACGCAGGGCAAGGCGGTCGGCCTCGGGGTAGACATTTTTGTAGCCCATCATTTCCGTGCCATCGATGCCGTTGTCGATGACATCAAGAATAGCCTCCGGAGAGGAGCCATGTTTCCAAAACGGGTCGGTCAGAGCCGGGCCGATACCGCCCTCAAGGTGAGGACCGTGGCAGGTGAAGCAGATCTGGCCGTAGACCTCTTTGCCCCGTTCAGGGCTGGCAGTCGCATTTGTCAGGCTGGCAAGAAGTGTAATGGTGAGCAGTTTGTTCATATTCGGTTCGGTGGATAAAAGTTTCAGCCTAGGGCTTGATCAGCTCGATGCGTTGAAGCAAGCCCGTGCCTTCCGGTTCGGCAAGTTTGATGCGTTGCTTGGTTTCGGCGTCAGTGAGAGTGATGGTGAAGGTGGATACTTTGGACCATTCCAGCGTTTTGCCCTCCTTGCTTTTGAAGTCCTTGGCCTCGAGTAAAATGGTCTGTGGCCCCTTGCCGCTGATTTTACGCCCGTGATTGAAATTGCCCAGGTCTTTGCCGTGGCCATTGAATTTACTGCCAAGGCCGATGCCTAACAGAATATCTTGACCCTCCCTGAGTTTCACCGTGACAGCGAGTTTGCTACCGGGCGTGGTTTCGAGCTCGGGATCTTGGAACTTATAGGTTTTAAAACTGCCGCCGTCTCGGCTACTCCAGTTGGCCATGCCATTTGAGAAGTCGTCAACAAGGCCTGATTGGGGAAGAGCATTGAATGCGCCCAAGTCGATATCCTCTGGAATGTGAGTGCGAGCGTATGAATTCAGGGAAAAAGTCCTGGTGGCACCTTTCTCCAGTGCTTGCTCCGCGGGAAGATGGTAGCGGCAAAGAGCGAAGGTGTAGAGGGGGAGCTTGGAGTAGACGGGGATGCTTGCTTTCCAGACATCGCCCTCTTGGCTTGCCGGGGCTTTGTTCCAGAAGCGGGTGATCGCGTTGGGGTGGTAGCTGTAATAGATCTCAACGTCTTTCAGGCGATCTTGCTGCTCGGGAGTGACGGTGAAATGAGCCGTATCATCTTTAATTACCATGTTTGAGACCGGGGTGGCGGGGATGTTCTGCTCCTCGCCGGCGAGGTATTGCTTGAACCACTGATTGAGCATCACCCACTGCTCCGGTCCCGGGCCGTGGTTGGCGTGCATGTTGCCGGTGACGCGCCAATTGTCATGCGGTAGCAGATCCATGGACTGGTAGATACGGTCCAGAGTAGAGTGGAAGTCGTTGGAAGAAGTGATGAACATCACGGGAATAGTGACATGCTTCCAGTAGGCACCAGGGTCGATGGTGTTCTTGTAGAGCTCGAGGTCTCCGATATTGCGGATCACTCCGCCGCTGTTCATGCCGGGGTAGTTCTCATGCAGGTTGGCGGTTCCTCCAACGAAAGGGGCAACGGCCTTGAGCCGCTTATCGATGGCCGTCATCGAGGTGATCGTGCCTCCCATGGAAAAACCGGTGAAGCCAAGTCTGGAGGCGTCTACCTCGGGTTGTTGTTCGAGAAAGGTGAGAGCGCGGCGTGCCGCGAGCGAGAGCATGAACCAGTTCGAGTTACGCGGGCTTATGATGGGGTCGATACTGTGCTCATCCGGGTGGAAGCTGCTCTTGAATTGTTTTCGCAGGGCTTTGGCATAGAAGTTAGGTCCCTGAGTGGGGTCGATTTTTCCCCAGTCGGTGAGTCCTTCCTTGGCTCCTTCAAGCGGGCGCCCCAGCCAGTTGATATCTACGGTGGCAAATCCCTGGGTGGCAAAATAGTGGCCGCGGTTGCGGTCGGCACGCTGGCCGCCGCCGTGACTCCAGACAAAAGCGGGATTCTTTTTGCCGTTTTCGGGGAAGCAGTAGTAAGCGGCGATGCGTGCGTCAGTCCCCTTGAAGGTGCCGACTTTGAACGTGATCAAGCGTGAGACAACACCGTCCTTTTTCCACTCTTGGTGAAGCTTCACATCCAGAGCCTCGGCTTTGGGATCATAGCTGCCCCAGAGATCAATCGCATTTTGGGGGACTTGGTCGGCAGAGGTGAAAGGAGTCAGGCTGTCTGGCTGTGACGAGGCTGTGTGGGAACCCGCTAGGAAGCTTGCCATCAGCAGTGCTGCATGGGTCTTGATGAATGGCTTGGTGAAGGTTTGCATTGCCACGATGATACGTTACTTGCGGGGCATTTCTTACCCACAATAAAACCAGCGTTTTATATCGGATAAATATGCCGCATGGTCTTCGCTGCGGAACGGAAGAAACAATGTAGCGCTTCAAGCCGTGCTGGCTAGTCATCAGTTTGAATGATGAGGTGGCCGGCCTTACTTGATTTCCCTGATCCAAATATTTCGAAAGCGAACATCCTGCCCGTGCTCTTGCAGCTTGAGGGGCTGATCGGTGGGGCCATTTTTCACTCCGCCATTGGCGTGTTTGACGGGCACATTGTCGTGCACTTTGATACCATTCCACCAGAGGGTGAGACGTGCCGGTTGCTTGAGCTTATCGCCATCCCACTCGGCCGCTTTGAAGATGAAGTGAAAGGCATGCCACTGGCCATTGGGGCGCCAGGCATTGCCCTTGGGCACGTGCTCCATACAGACGGCTGCGATCCCATGGGGGCCGATCTTCCAGTTGTAGGGGTCAGCTGTGTTTTTTCCCTTCGGGGATTCGATCTGCAAC
>JBDQHQ010000208.1:0-3862 GCA_040264795.1 Akkermansiaceae bacterium
CCCGTGCCAAAAACAAACCCCAACGCAGGCGAATCCTCCTTGGTCACGTCTTGCACCCAGGCTTCCCAACCTGCCGTGTCATGAACATTTTTCTGGGGGACTCCACTCCAGTTCCACAAGCCGTCTTCCTTGGCCCAGCTGCCATCAGCTTTGGATACAACCGTGTTCGGCATGCTGGACTTGCGGATCCCGCCCCAAGGAGCACTGAAGTAGTCCAGTGGCTCACCCTCGAACTGGTGCAGCACCTGATTGACTTCCAATGCCCCGCCACCGATGTCGCGGAATGCGGTGTAGATCAATAATCCTGACCTCCAGACACAGGGCGTGTGCGCCTGCTGCATCCAGTTGACTAAGCGTAGTGTTTTTGTCTCAGGATCCCAGTGCTTGCCGAGGCATGGCGAATAAAAAGCGGCCGACTTACCCGTATCTCCCTCAGCTGCCCCCGGCGTGTAGATACCGGCCTGGTGGATGAAATACATCAGTGGCTCGGTGATGCGGTACTGGTCCCGGTGCTTGGCCTGATACTTGTGAATGGGATCAATAAGCTTCTCATGGGTAGCCACGGCTTGCCAGACCTCGTCATTCCACGGAGAAGCTACTCTCTGTGGTGGTACAGACTCTCCGTAAGGCCCACGCAGGGAATAGATGTGACCTCCCTTGCCAACACCGAGCTTCCATCCCTCACCCTTGAATGAAGCCAGGAATACCTCCTTCTCATTTACCTTGGGGTTCCAGGTGGAGCCACTCGGAATATAATCAAAGGTGCAGCTGACCTCCCCTTTCCCTACGGGAATACCAGAGTCGGGAAACAGGTCGAGGACCGATGCTTGCTGGGATTGGGATGCCTCCCCCGTGGCTAGCGGCACGCTCAGGGCCAAGACAAGGGCTGGACCCGTAGAGTTCAGGATCGAGGGCAAGGATTTCAATGAAGCCATGGCGGCTTTTACAGTAAGGTCTCTACTTCTGAGGACAAACATATTCCAGATGATCTAATGGATGGGTTACTAATAAGAAAAATTACTCGTCTCCGGTGTCTTTGAGCTCAACATCATCTACCGGGCACTCACGCTTGGTTCGCTTCAGCACAATGACCAGGAGTACCACAAAGACAGCAAACAAGCCTGTGGTTACCAGTGGTTCACAACGCACGATATTGTTCAGCGCAAAGAGTAGTGAGCAGACCGTGGCGACAACCAGTGCCCAGTCCAACAGCACCTGCCCCACAGGGTGTGCACTCTGGTAACCGGGGATCTCACGGGTGACCCTCTGCCAGCCGGGAACAAAAATACGTGTGCGCTGGACAAACTCCTTGAGGCGGGACATTTCGGTAGGCTTGGTCATCAGTGATACCACCACGACAGTACCCAGCCCCACCAAGGTCATAAACAGCATGCGTGCGCCCAGAAGATCATGCTCATTACTAAAGCTCATCCCTTCAGGAAGATTCAACAGCTTGGACATCAGCGGATCAAACAGGGGCTGATCAAGGCCCAAAAAGACATGCCCGAAGAGCAAGAGAATCGCCACCACGTAGTTGACTACAAACGCGGCCAACTCGCCGATGGCATTCACCCGCCACCAGAGCCAGCGCACCACGCCAACGACTGCCGCACCACTACCAACGACAAAGAAGATAGCAAGCAGCTGCTGGATGTTGTCTGCAAAGAAGCTGATCACGCCACCGAGCACGGCTACAACCACCGTCAGAATACGAGACACCGTCACGTAATGATGATCTGAGGCTTTGGGATGAATAAAGCGGCGGTAGAGATCATTGACCATGTAACTTGAGCCCCAGTTAAACAGAGTGCTCATCGTTGAGATAAAGGCGGCAATCATTGCTGCGATCATCACACCTCGCAAGCCAATGGGTAATATATGGAGAATCATCTTGGGGTAAGCTGCATCATCGCCTGCCTCTCCCATATCGGGGAATACAATGATGGAAGCCAGAGCAACGATGACCCATGGCAGTGACACAATCGCATAATAAACGATGGTGTGCATCAGCATAGCATTGGAGGCATGCCGGGTGTCCTTACAGGCTAGAATCCGCTGGGCCTGATAGCCGCCGGATAGAGCAACGCCCCACCAGAGAATACCGAAGTAGCCGATCACATTCCAGATCGACATCGATCCGGTCTCACCCCCCTTGCCGAGCGTGGAGGTGACTTCAGGAGCGAGATTGAGATCCCTGCCCATCCAGTCCTGATTGGTGGAGAGCTGTTCATACATCGCGGTGAGTCCTCCTACTTCCCTGACCGAGAGCCATGCGAGCAAAAATGCACCACCCGTGGCGATGATGAACTGAACAAAGTCCGTGTAGACCACCCCGTAAAGACCACTGAAAGCACAAAGCAGCAGAGCGCAGGTCATGACCACAATGGTGGCAATCATGTCAGGAGAGAGCTCCATCGCCATAATACTGATAGGGTCACTCCCCAAGCCGAGCGCCTGCTGGGAAATCGTCACCATGGCTTTCGCCACCCATCCAATGATAAGCGGACAAAGAATCAAGGCGCCCACACCCGAGGCAATACCCCGCAGCGCCATGGCAGACTTACCGGAGTAGCGCAGTTCAAGAATCTCATTATCCGTGACTACACGAGACCGGCGCCACATTCGTGCAAAAAGCACCACACCCAAGGCCGAGCCAATCAGGGGAGCCCAATACTGCCAGGCGGCGTGAATACCATACTGACGCACCAAGGCACCTACCCAGAGGGGGGTATCTGCCGCAAAGCTGGTCGCGATCATCGATGACCCGGCGACATACCACTTCAAACTGCGTCCGGAGACAAAGAATGAATCGACGTTTTCTCCTGCCTTTTTACTAAAATAGACTCCGACGAGAATCATCGAGACGAGAAAAATGGCGATAACGCTCCAGTCAATCCAATGCATAGTGTAGTGTGGTTAGTGTTTGTTTATCTGTTAAAAATTGAGCTCAACCATCATGCCATTTCCACGGCGGGCTCAGTCGGAGTGGGTTCCACATTGTAGAGAACTTTCTTAATCACATCCGCTTCCAGCTCGACAGTCATCTCTCGGTCGTTGCCTGAGGGGAAGCGCACGGCAACGTCCTGAGACTGACCGATGGAACAAAACTCAACCTCTATTTCTCCCTTGTTCATATCCCACCAGAGGGAAACAGAAATTCTACCTCGCGCGAGCAACCCGGTGATCGAACCTTTCTTCCACCTGCTTGGCAATGCTGGCAAAATAGAGATGTGCCCCGTCCTGGAATGTAGCAGCATCTGCTGCACTGCGGATGAGAAGCCGGTGTTCGCATCAATCTGGAATGGCGCCCATTCCATCTCCACACCGATTCCCATTCCGCGCCAGTCGTTATGCGTCGTGTAAAGATTGTTTTTCAGGCAAGAGCGCGTCAGCAAATCAAGACACTCGAGAGCCTGATCCCCATCCAACAAACGTGAATACACGTTGGACATGTGCACGAGCGACCAACCGGTCTGCTCACCCAAACCAATAATGTGGCGCTTATCAATCGCGGTTACGAAAGCCTGGAACAACTCCGGATCGGAATCATGATTTACCTCCCTTCCTGGGAAAACCGGGTAGATATGGGACTGGTGACGGTGGTGATAGTTGTCTTTGAAAAACTCATGCATCCACTCCTTGATCGCGCCATCCTCATTCACCTCATAGGGTGGAATGTGAGTCGCCATTTGCTTCCATTTCGGAATTTCATCAGCGTAAACACCGATAAGCTCGGAACCGTCGATAAGATGCTTGAGCACCTCTTTGGCCAAGGCGAAGTCCATGGTCGCATTCATGGTTGTCTCCATCGCTGAACCCATCCCTTGGCCATCAGAGTAGTTGCCAGGCGAGTTCTCAGGAG
>JBDQHQ010000209.1:0-3849 GCA_040264795.1 Akkermansiaceae bacterium
CTAAAAGCCTCTCCGTTTTATCAGATCTGCCAGGATTCCTTCCGCAAAGCCACGGGGCTTCCTCTGGTCATCATCAGTGCCAGCCACCCGCAGTTCAACCCCTGCCACACCAGCCCAAACCAGAATCCTTTTTGCCGTCTGATCAATGCCACCCACGGAAGCTGTGAGGAATGCAAACGAGTCCAGCGGCTCATTCTGGCCCATTCCGACAAGCAGACCTACACGCACACATGCTTTGCAGGGCTCAAGGAAACATCCGTGCCGCTCCGGCTCGGCAAGGAAACCATCGCTCATCTCAAAACCGGGCAAGTCTTTACCAAGCCCCCCTGTGCAAGGCAGGCCAAGGAGCTTCGCAGACAATTAGTCGACCATGGCTACACAAAGCCCGAACAGGAAGAGACCATCAAAGCATACCAGAAAACTCCGGTTTTTGATGATGAGCAATACCGCAGCATGATTACCTTGCTCAATATTGTCTCCCTGCAGCTTACTGAATTACTCAACAGGCTCATCCTCGAGGATCAACCTCACGAACCGGAAATTGTCCGCAAAGCCAAAGACTTCATCACAGAGAGAATTGATCAAAAAATATCACTGCCACAAATTGCCAGGGCAGTTGGCGTCAGCACCTATTACTTCTGCAAGATATTCAAGCAAACCACCGGTATGACTTATACCGAGTTCAGCAATCGCCATCGTATTGAGATGGCAAAAAGCGAGCTGAAATTTTCTGAGAAATCTGTCACGGAGATTGCTTATGCCGTCGGGTTTCAATCCTTATCCCAGTTCAACCGGTCTTTTGGTAAGTTCACCGGTGAGTCCCCACGCGAATACCGAAAAAACGCCATATCCCATGAGCAAAATCGGCTCGCAATACTACGCTAAAATACCCCCGGTCATTATTAACCGGCTGATGGCAAAATCTGCGTAGTTGAGGACAATAATTGCGCAGTTTATTTCCCTGCTTTGAGCTAGGGTGTTGCCGATGGGACAAAGAGCGAGATGGCCATTGGCTACACGCCAGCCGCTATCCCCACCTTTGTCATTGTAATCATGAAAACAAACCTGAACTAAAACAAAGCCATGCACCTAAAATTAGATAAATGGGACCCTATGCGTGAATTCAATCAGCTTGGAGAGCGACTATCCTCTTTCTTTGAGGGCAAAGACGACTCCTCAAGCATTACTGGAGAGCTCTTCAGCAAAGAAAATCCCGAGTGGAAACCCGCTTGCGATATTACCGAGGATGACAACGAGTATCTCGTCACCGCTGATTTACCAGAGGTTAAAAAAGACGAGGTTAAGGTAAATATCGATAACGGAGTCATTTCCATCTCTGGAGAGCGTAAAACCGAATCAGAAAAAAAGGACAAAAAGAAAAAATACCACCGCATTGAGCGGAGCTATGGAAGTTACCAGAGATCCTTCCGTTTACCTGAAAACGTCAAAGAAGACGAAGTCCAAGCAGAATTCAATGATGGAGTCCTGCGGGTTCATCTTCCAAAGAACGGAAGCCAAGTTCAAAAAAACATTCAAATCAACTGATCCAATCAGCCCGGACCCCATCGTGCTGCTCGCCATCATCTCCGGGTAGACGGTGGGGCGGGCTCACCACTTTGATAACCATCATGCAAACAAGGCTGTGAAAAAGAAACTCATCATCATCGCAGACAGCGAATCACTCTTTGCCTACAACCAGCTCACTGATGATCTCGCCACTCCAGCGACAAGAATCGAGCAAATCAAGACAGACTTCACCCCACTACGGCCGGACCCCGCTGGGGCCTCGGATGACGATGGCTGCTTTCCCGGGGTCTCCATGACCGGCCAGGCAACCGCCATGAAACACGGTGAACCCCACGGCAGGAAAACAGAAAAAAAGAAGCGTCAGCTCAAGCATCTGGCTAAAACCATTGGCGACATCGTCAGCGAGGAAGACTGTGATGTCTGGAATCTTGCCATACCGGGTGATCAAGCTCAGCAGGTCATCGATCACCTCCCGATCGATGTGCAGCAGAAATTGACCCGCCTCAAAAAAGGCGACTACACCTGGCTACCCGCTGATGAAGTCGGCGAACTGTTTGCCAACTAAGATGGCAGAGGGAGTGGGGTCATTGAATACACCATTGCCCATTGAACATGGCCTGCCAGGAACAAGACAGCCTGCAGCCAGAACACCACGCTGGCGGGCAAGATGCCGTTGGATGAGCTGAGGTAAGCTATTTTTGAGCGTTTAGTAGTTTCTCAAATTCCTCTTCAGATACTTGTCTAACGCTACCGTCGTTCCTAAGAAAAGCCATTTGCCCTGCAATGGGTTTTGGGGTGTGCAGAAGTATCACATTTGCCGGAGAAATAGTACGAAATCCACTGCGGTATACAAAGGGGGTTTTTTTGCCATCGATCATGCAGCTACTTAGCTCATCTAGGACATCGCTATCCACATAAGAACCTGCTCGCAGGTTATCTAGATCGTCTGGGTATTTGCCATCATCTTGATCATAGTCAAACAGGAGGGAGTAAATCTGTTTGAGATTGTTGATTGCATCTTCAAGCGCGTCTTTTCTTGCTCCATTGCTGTGCCTGGTGTTCTTTCATATCTCATGTATTTCCAAGAGACTGACGAGCAGATTGAAAGTTTTCAGGCGCTTGTAGATGATCCCCTGAGCCAATATGAGCAGTTCTTCTTATCATCCGGCAAAGAGGAATCAACACCACTTGAACAGGACTGGATGATCATGTCCATCGAAGCTGTTTAGCTTCATGAGCCCATCACTAACCAACCCGGTATATCGAGTCTTCGTCTCGGTCTTGAGGCAGGGCTTGGTGTTGCTCTTGTTGCGGAGCGATCACGGTTGGGCAATCAGGTGAAGGCTAAAAAAATGCAACCCGCTCCTGACCCGATCTGCGTGGGAGCAGGATTGCTCAAAGGGCGAGAGTTTACCCCTTCGGTGAAGGCGTTCATTGCCGAGTTGGAACTGGCAGCCGGGGCTGCCGCGGATTGATGCCGTTACAACTCCTCGACGATGATGGAGTGGGTGGTGCTGCGGCCTGCAAGGTCGGAGAGGGTAACGGTATGTTTGCCGGGAGTGAGGGTAGCGGTGCTGTTGCCACTTCTGTGATCAATTTTCAAGGTGGTCGACGACCATCTGTGTTTGCCCGGAAAGTCGGTGTTCAGGGGTAGGTATTTGCCTTGCCCGGGCAGGTCGGGATCCAGCATGTAGCTGGTCTCACGGGGGGGGGACATAATGCGGAGTGGTGCCCAGTTGAGGTAAGCGTCTTGGGTATGTGGCTCGGCTGAAGTGAACAAGCTCCGGTCCGCGCATTCTGCAAGCCATTTGTCATAACGGGAGTCGAGTAGGACGCGTCCCCGGCTGTCAAAATCATCTCTACCCGAGGGTAGCGGGATCCGGTCGGCCGGAAGCATCAGGTTGACGGCGTGCTCCGTTCCCCCGGGCAGTCGTTTGCCAGTGTGTCGATGGATGTGGCACGCGATCATGTCCGGTGGAGGGGAAAACCATTTGGCTGGCTGGTCGCGATGCAGGCGAAGCATGGCAGCATGAAAGATGGATCCCGCTCCGGTTGCGCCCGAGATGCCGCGCATCGGTGTGTTGTCAAGGTTGCCTACCCAGACGCCGACGGTGAATTCTGCGGTGAAACCGAGACACCAGTTGTCACGGAAATCGGTGGAGGTGCCCGTTTTGACCGCGCATGGGAAGGGGAGACGAAGGTTCGAATTGGCACCGAAAGCCGCAGTGCGCGCGGCGTTGTTGGTCATTGTTTCCGCCAGCATCCAGGTGGATCGACAGGAGGTGATGCGTGTTTGCTTCCGCGCTTGTCCGAGTAGGAAGC
>JBDQHQ010000210.1:0-3845 GCA_040264795.1 Akkermansiaceae bacterium
ATGTGGTTGGCAAACTCAACACCCTCCTCTGAGATTTTGCGTAATTTAGCAAGAGACCATACTTGAAATCCACCAGAGTCCGTAAGGATAGGTTTGTCCCATGTGGAGAATTGATGAAGCCCTCCCATTTTACGCATGACCTCCATGCCGGGCCGCAAGTAGAGGTGGTAGGTGTTTCCTAGAATGATCTTGGCGTCAACGATATCAACGAGCTCATCAGGAGAGAGGGTTTTGACCATTCCTTGCGTTCCCACGGGCATAAATATGGGGGTAGGGATGTCTCCATGAGCGGTGCTCAAAGTTCCTGAACGGGCTGCGCTATCGCTGCAATGATGGTGGATCTGAAAAGACAAGGTAGGTTGTTGATTGTATTCGGCGACGTGCCCAAAGCTAAAGTGGAAGCCTCATCGTAACAGGATGAAATCAGAGACAACCATGAGGTGATCCGAGGCCGGGATGACCACATTGCAAGAACGGACGGGCTTGAGCTCCGGGCTGGTGTAAATATAGTCAATGCGTTGAAATGGAATACGGCGGTGCCATGTGTTTGCCCAACCTGAGCCCACTTCACTGAAAGAATCGATAAAGTTTCTTCTCAAAAGATCATGGAGTGGGTCCGATGCGGGTGCATTAAAGTCGCCTGCGGCGACCACGGGGCGGCGAGGAACAGAATAGCCATCCTTGAGAATGGTGAGGCTCAAATTGACCTGTTTGCGCTGGGTTTTTCGGTTGGCTGCATGCTTTTTCCAACAACTTGGCTGCCACATGCGCATGTCTGTGATCGCCGACTTGAGCTGAAAGTTGACACAATCAATCGCTTGGCCATCGAGTTTAATGGTAGCATGCTGGCTATGCTTCATTGGATTTAAAATGATTTCACCTACTTGTCCTCTGGTCATGATTGCTGAACGGCCGGTAATTCTGAAGTCGCCTTTTCTAGGATAAACAATGTCAGCAATGATTCCAGCGTGCCATTCGGTTACCTCCTGCATAAACAGAATGTCGGGCTCGAAATCAGCGATGAGCTTGGCCTGCTTTCTGACGTCATCGCTGCTCAATTCTATTGCTCCCCAGTTCAGTGTGCAGATGCGTATGGTTGGGTATTCGGTCTGGTGTATTTGATAAGGTGCCCGCTGTCCGGGCTCGGGAATTTCATTGCCTAAATTGCTTAAAGCGTGAGATTCATCTGATTGTGTGAGCGCGATCAGCAGCCACAAGATAATCATTAATAGCGAGAGCTGCGCACGCCAGAATAGAAATGCCGCTGCCGCGAGTGACAAACCCAGAATAGACCACATCCATATCGGATATACTGTAAAGGCAGCCATCATATCAGGCTGGCGCACATAACTTGCTACTGTAATCACGTGGAGAACCAGTGATGCAACAATCAGTAATCTTGGAAGCCAGTGGCGCATTGCACAGCAGTCTGCACCCAGCAAAGGGGCGTAAGGGTGGGATTACATACCCGGAAGGCCAAGGCCTCCTGTTAATTTTGACATCTCAGCAGCTGCCATTTCTTTCCCTTTGGTGACTGCCTCCTGGACACCGGAAAGAATGAGTTCTTGGAGAAATTCGACATCCTCGGGGTCGACTACGGAGGGATCTATGGTGAGTGACTGCACATCTCCGGCACCATTGGCAACCACCGTTACTTTGCCTCCGCCTACCGATGCTTCGACATTTTTGTTGGCCAGTTCTTCCTGGGTTTTTTGCATGCCGGCCTGCATTTCCTGGGCCTGTTTCATGAGTTTCTGAATATCCATGTAATGTGTTGGTTGGTATTGATTGTTATTGTTGTATGGTGCCTTCGAATACTTTCAGGGCCTCTCGGATCAGTGGATCCTGATAGAAAGAATCATCGTTTGATTCTGGATCTTCTTCCTCGCTTGAGGATGCGTTGGATTCTGTCTCTGAGTCTTCTTGCTTGGTTGCCTGCTCGGGAGAAGGCTCGGCGGCTTGCTCTGGTGCCTCGTCAATGAGGGCGTCGAGGCTTTTTTTCTCTTTGAGTTTCGGGTTGCCAGTTTCTGCCTCAGGCTGGGATTTTGATTCTTGGGTTGGAGGAGCTGAATTTTCAGTGCTCGTTGAAGCAGGGGCAGAGGCGGGGGGATCGGTCTGCGGTGCGGCCTCCTTTGCTGGATTGCCGGCTGGACTTGTGTTCTCAAGTGGGCCGGCGCCGGCAAGGGCTTTGATCACATCGCTGATACGGGCATCGTTGAGTGACTGAATAGCTTTGATGATTCCAATCTCTAAATGAAGACGTTTGTTTGCAGCCCATTTCATCCTAGCTTCAGAGTCAGCCAGAACATCAATCAGGTTCAGGATGCGGTCGGTTTGGACGTTTTCTGATGCTTTGACAAGAGGATCCCAGAGCTCAGAGGGGAAGCCTTCATTGCCAGCGTCAGGATCCAGCCTGGTGACTAATAGGGCGCGCAGGCAAGCGATAAGCTCATCGAGGAGTTGGGAGAGCTCCTTGCCGGATTCGGCTTGTTGGTGAACGACTTCCAAGGACTTTGGACTGTCTTTTTCAAGGATGCTGGTGGCCAGACCGGCTACGGTTTCACGCGAGGTAAAACCGAAGATTTCAAGAACGTTTTGCTCGCCAATGCTTTCACCACAAAATGCGACAAGTTGATCGAGCATGGATTGTGCATCACGCATGCCTCCATCCGCTCCTTTGGCAATGGCCCACGCTGCGGGGTCATCAAGCTGAACACCCTCCTCGCTAGCAATATACTGAAGATGCTTGGCGATTGTTTCCGTGGGTATCGGGCGGAGATCAAAGCGCTGACACCGTGAGATGATGGTGGGTAGAATTTTGTTGGGTTCCGTGGTGGCAAAGATGAACTTTACGTGCTCGGGAGGCTCTTCAAGAGTTTTGAGTAGCGCGTTGAATGCGGCAGAAGTCAGCATGTGGACCTCGTCGATGTAGTAGATTTTGAATTTGCCCTGGGTGGGCGTGAACTGCACGTTCTCTCGAATGTCACGGATATTATCCACGCTGTTGTTGGAGGCACCGTCAATTTCGATGACATCAAGGGAGCTGCCATTGCCGATTTCCATACATACAGGATCATCCGGATCAAATTCAATACTGGGTCCTCCCGGGCAGTTGAGAGCCTTTGCTAAAATACGTGCGGTTGTTGTTTTTCCAGTTCCGCGCGGGCCGACAAAGAGCCATGCATGGGCAAGCCTGTCACGCTCAATGGCATTACGGAGTGTGGAGATCACATGATCTTGACCGAGCACGTCGGCAAACGTCCTCGGGCGGTATTTTCTCGCAAAAACCTGGTAACTCACAGAGCTCAATCTAGTGATGGGAAAAAAATTATCAATGCTGATCTGCTGGTCTTTTTTGGAGATAGCAGGTGACCGTGGGTGATTGGAGTTGATCTCTCTGTCTATGTCAGTTATGGCGCCTTTGCGTTGGATGCGCACACAAGCTTATGAGTGATTTTTCCCCTTTCCGAGAAAAGATGGAGTCTGCTGCTGTCACGGAGGCAGCTATCAAGGCCTTTGAACGTAATTACGAGGCACTGGTCAGGCAAGAGACGGGGCTCATTCCAGAGGCTAGTATCAGCCCATGTGCAAGCCTTCCCGAATTAGCTGATGTTTCTTCTGATTGTGAGGAGTTTGACCCATCCTTATTGGCTCAAACTGTTGTCATCAAACTCAATGGCGGTTTGGGAACGAGCATGGGGCTCCAAAAAGCAAAAAGTCTGCTGCCAGTGAAGGGTGAGACTACGTTTCTCGATATCATAGCGAATCAAATCCTTCATCTGAGGGCAGAGACGGGAGCTAATGTGCGTTTTCTGCTGATGAATAGCTTCAGTACGAGCGAAGAC
>JBDQHQ010000211.1:0-3841 GCA_040264795.1 Akkermansiaceae bacterium
CTTTCATCAGATGCTCCTTGGAGGCGAAGGTGGTCACGGTCAGCCACTGGATCGTGCCCGCCAGCCGGCCCAGAGGATCATCCTTGTAGCGGGAATGATCCTTTACCCCCGCCAAGCTCCCCGGGTGCAGGGCTTGCACCAGCAGGGCACGGACACCACCCGCCATGGTTGCCAGGTCCGCGTGAATCACCCAAGGGGCATCATCAGGCATATAAAAGCCCGGGCCTTCTCCATCCGCCACAGCCCCGAGCCAAGGCACCTGCCCCGTGTCATTGTTACAGAGCAGGGCTCTGAAGCGTTTGGCAAAAAATTTCTGAAAGCGGGCCATTGATGCCGCCTAATCAACCAGCTTTCCGCGAAGATGCAAAAAGATTATCGGGAGCTGCTTTAATAAAATAGGTGTTTCCCGTGAGTGGTATGTTCCTGAGTTTTATTGCTCTGCATCCTCAGGCGGCTCTATCGTGAGACCCGTCTGCTCAGCATACCATAAGAGAGCTTTCACTTCGCCATCCTGCATGGTGTAATCAATAAATTGTTCGATGAGCTCGCTGTCTAGTTGCGCTGCCCAGCGGGTAAGGGCTTCGGGAGAGGGGGCCTCGGTTGGGGCAGGGAGTATCTCCTGAGACACTGTGAAGTTGAGGGTCGCTATTTCCTCTTTTTCCCTGAGGAGCTCCGCTTTCGCCTCAGCCACAGTCATGCCTTGAAAATGTGAGGGGGCATTGTCATCAAGTCCCTTTAAGCTGTTTGATGCTATATCGATGCCCATTAATTCATCAATAACAGTAGGTGACTTGTTTACATGTCTCATGTTGTGTTCCACGCTCGCGGACAGAGAACGAAGCTCGAGAGCATCTTCCGGCGGGAGGGTTTCTAAATGGGGGTCATAATGCTTTGTGAATAGTTGATGAATGGATGAAATGGGCCGAGTTGACAAGTCTTGGGTCCCAAGTATCTTTGCAATCAGGGGCGGGTAACCAGCCGCTTTATAGGCATTTTCTAGAGCCTCGACTGTTTGCTCTCTATAGAGCTTGAATTCAGAGAGTTGCTGCGAGTTACGCATCATGTCGATAGATCCCTGCATATCTCCCGAGCGGGCCAACTCATGGGCGTAAACATAAGCTGCCATTGTGTTATTAGGATCCTTGGTCAAGAGGCGTTTACTCAGCTCCATGCGCTCGGCATCGGAAAAATCGCTTTGGCAGCTGCCGTGCAACAAGAGCTGGGGGTTGTTAGGGTCAGCGGCAATCGCTTTACGCAGCATGTCGCTATCTCCTTTGATCATAGACACTGCAAACAGTGCCTGAGCATAGGCGCGGGGATCTCCTTCATTGTCGCGTAACCATTGGGCAAGCTTCTCATTGGCAGATTTATCCGACCTATTCGAACTTGACGTTGATCTGCGGTCACGCTCGGAGTGTTCAGTGCCATGCAGCCGCTGAGCAGAGCGAGCCTCATTGGAGATCCTTTCTGCCGACTCGGAGTCACTGTCGCCTTGCTCAGTAAACCACCACGTTAATGCAAGAATGCCAACAAGGGCTATGGACAAGTAAGTGATGGAGAATTTCATGGTGTGGAGTGGTTGATGAGGGCTTAAGTATTAAGAGTCATGGCTTAAGGATGAATTTGCAGAGTGATCATTTGACGTTAACGCTCTCTCAATGGATGCTTCTTTATATTACCGCGTTTACTATGCCCGAGTCATTGACTTGCCTTTACGTAGTCCTGATCCTCTTTGGAGAGCAGCTCGATCTTGAATTTGCTCATGCGGCCATTTGATTTGCGAATACTGACGAGCTCTGTTTCGGGATTGTAGGAGATAAGGGTAGCTTCGAAACTTCCAGTACCGCTTGCGTTGTGGAAGGTGCGCTTTTTGTGAGCCAATGATTTGCTTTCATTTTTAGCTCCGAGCAGCTCAATCATATTCTTCGCCGCAGTGGCTCCGATGCGGCCATACCAGATGCCGCTGCCGTAGTAGTGATAGGGACGGTCAGAGCCCGTCTTCTTCCATTCCTCTTGGTTTTGCTGCCAGGTGGGGAAAAGTTCCTCGGCGGCCTTGTCAACGAGTTCGCCGGTAGGGAAGGCCTTGACCTTGTCGATGTTGTTCATTGCCATTTGGGCGTCGAGGACGGTCTTGTTACTTCCTGATGCGGCCGCTGATCCGTGAGTGCCGATGCCACAAATGACGAAGGGGAGATCAGGTTTCCCCAATTCATTGCGGACGTCGTTGATGAAGTGCTTCATGTTGTCTTCGTACTGCCCGGGAGAATTGCCAAATTTGTCATTGAATCCCTGGAACCAGACAAAGCCTTCTATTTCGAAATCGGCTCCCCTCAATTCGCGGAAGTGCTTTTTGTAGTTCTCCTTCATGTCGATGAATTCCATCATCATGTTTTTGTAGGATTCGCCGAATGGTTTTCCGTCGCCGGGATCACCTGCACTGGGAGGACGGAAATTGTGGGAGAGAGAATGTCCGCCCCAAGCCGTTTTGATAAGGACAACGGGGTCATCGAAATGTTCGCCCATCGCGTGGCCGAATTCGAGTTCGATCCCAGTGCAGCCATTCGATCCAAAGCCGGTAGTCAGCTCACCTTTGCGATCGAGAAATTTGATGAAGACATCATCTCTTACGATCCACTTGTCACCGTCTCGCAAATGAACGTAATGTTCGGCTGTTTTTGGATCGGAGGCCTGAAAATCGAGCAGGCTATTTTGGGCCTTGCCCTCCATGTTTGACTGTCCGGCAAGAATGAAGGCACGGACGGTTTTGCCGTAAGCGAATCCGGACGAGGCCAGTAGGCAGCCGCCCAAGAGCACAGTTGGTAGGTATCGATACGGCTTCATGATAGGATGAGTGATAGTGGATTAAGTGTTAAGCGTTAGTGGTTAAGGTTGAATCTGCAGAGTAAAAGTTCAAGCTCTTAGTGCGGGTTTATTGCGCAGTAATCTCCAGACTGCTTTGTTACAGGGGACTAGTGCAGAGAGATCACCTCGTGGAACTTACCACTTGGGGTCAGTTGAGGAGCAGCGTCACTTTGGTGAACCTTCACGCCCGTTAGGCCGTTTTTTACAAACACCTCGCTTGCTGACTGGATGACCTGCTCGAAAACTTGATCCGGGTTTGCATCCGTCAAAAGCTCAGCCCGGATTTCGAAAACATCTTCTGAAGTTTGGATCATTTGCACCCTCTGGGCAGCTTCGTGCTCCAAATCAAATGCCAGTGGAGACAGCGTGACATCTGCCACCCGGACGACAGTAGCTTGCCGTCCCTCGACCTGAAAACTTCTAAACGGTGAGCCGCATGGGCAGGGGTCAGTATAAAAGCGCAGGCGATCACCGAGGTCATAGCGGATAAAAGGCTGAGTCTCATTGCCAAGAACCGTTAGCAGCGCCGTTGCGGATAATGTCCCGTCAGCCACGGCTTGGTGGTTTTCATCCACCGCCTCCAATATCACCCAGTCTTCAGAAACATGCTGACGGCCACAATCACACTCAAAGGCCATGGCCAGACATTCCGTGCAGCCGTAGGCATCAAGGATGTCAAACTGAAGGGAAGGGAATGCTTTTTGGGCGCGCTCACGAAGCTCCGGGGCAAACGTTTCGCCAGCTACCTTGATGGCCACAGGTTCAATGTGCAGACGGCCAAGCTCCTGCTCCCTGGTTAAAATCGTCAGCATGCTCGGGTAAGTGACAATGGATGCCATCGATGTGATCTCATTGAGTTGTTTGACCGTTTGATCGATCGCCTGCTCCGCGGCAATGAATTTGAACTCTCTCTTCAAGGGGATCTTCAGGTTTTGTCTCAGCAGGTCAAAACCAGCACCGATAAAATGCCCATTACCAC
>JBDQHQ010000212.1:0-3836 GCA_040264795.1 Akkermansiaceae bacterium
CAAGAGACATGGGTTTTGAGAAAAGCAGAAAGTGGAAAGTGGGGAGCCGCTTGCCCCGACGAAGTCGGTGGCTGTGCGGCAGTTTAAGTTTAAGTGGCCACTGCGTGGCAGTTGAAGCTGGAAGTGATGAGTTTGAGTAGAGAGTGTGATTTGGCGACTGCGTCGCTGGGTTTGATCTTATCTCACGCAAAGGCGCTAAGGCGCAAAGGCAGATGAGCTCATTGAGTGTTCATGGCAGGTCTTGAAATTTTGGCGTCTTGGCGTCTTGGCGTGAAAACAGGGAAAAGCTGAAAATGTGGAACTCACAAAAGTTCCTGCTGGCCGTTGCTGGTCGGGGTTGCGCCTATTTTGGTGTAAGCCGCGGGCAGGGCGACACGACCTCGAGGGGTGCGCTTGAGAAAACCCTGCATGATCAGGAATGGCTCGTGAACTTCCTCGAGAGTGGAAGCGTCCTCACCCAGGGCAACCGCAAGGGTGGAGAGGCCGACTGGCCCGCCATTGAATTTGTAGATGGTGGCTTCAAGGATGCGTTTGTCCATTTCATCGAGGCCGTCGGCGTCAATCTCGATCATCGCCAGAGCATCGTGGGCGATTTCCGGTGTGATGCTGCCGTCGGCTCGCACTTGGGCAAAGTCACGAACCCAGCGTAGTAAATTGTTGGCAATACGTGGGGTTCCTCGTGAACGCGAGGCGATTTCAAGCGCGCCGTCTTCATTGATTTCCACCTCAAGTAAACCGGATGAGCGGCGGATAATGTGGGCAAGTTCTTTGGCTGTGTAGTAATCCAGGCGGTTGACCAGACCGAAGCGCGAGCGCAGGGGGGAGGTTAGCATGCCGGCACGGGTCGTTGCACCTACAAGGGTGAACTTGGGCAGGTTGAGCTGGATGGTACGAGCTGAGGGGCCTGAGTCGATAATGATATCGAGCCGGTAGTCTTCCATGGCAGGGTAGAGGTACTCCTCAATGGCGGGATGCAAACGGTGGATTTCATCGATGAAGAGAACGTCACCTTTCTGGATATTGGTGAGAATGCCGGCAAGGTCTCCGGCTTTTTCGATCTGTGGGCCGGAGGTGGTATGCAGGGTTGTGCCCGTGGCATTGGAAATGATGTTGGCAAGCGTGGTCTTACCCAGGCCGGGAGGGCCGGAGAGCAGGATGTGCTCGAGCACGTCATCACGCATCTGGGCAGCTTCCACCATGAGCATAAGCCGCTCGGTGACTTTCTCCTGGCCATGGAATTCCTCAAATCCGGGAGGACGCAGGGACTGCTCGAATTTTACGTCCGGTGACTCGTTGGTCTGTTGGTAGAAGGATTCAGTCATGGAGGCGAGGAAAATGAAGGAATGGGGAGGTGCGTGTTGGTATCAGCGCAGCAAGTCTTCCTCGTAAAAGACCTGAAAACCAGCCTGATGAAGCACGGACATGCCAAAGCGGGTATCCTCCAGGTGCATGGCCATGAGGGTTTTGCCTCCCGGGTGGGGCATCAGCGAGTAGGCAAAGTCAACATTAGTCTCTGCGGCGCGCAATACATCCAAGGCCTTTGCCAAACCGCGCCCTGATTCTTTGAGCGCGATAACGGCGATTTCCGAGGTGGTGTGAGGTATGCCCTTTTCCATGAAGATGCGCATCGCAATGTCAGGGTCGGAGACGACCAGGCGAGTCATGGCAGCATCCCTTGAGTCCTGGACACTGAGGCCGATGACTTCGATGTTTTCTGCACGGAGCAATCGAACTAACGCACTCAGGGCGCCGGCACGGTTCTTGAGCATCACAGAGAACTGGATGGGCAGGGTGCCGTTGGGTTTGATTTCGCAGTCTGGCATGGGGACCACGCCAATGTACCACGCTTAGGACGGAATTATAACCCTAAAATGTACGATTTTGGCTTTGGCACGAGCTTGTCGTTCCCTGGCCTTCGCGTGTTAGTGAGCGTTGTTTAGTTACTCGGGATCAGCTTCAGGCTTTTGAGCTGGATGGTTTTCCAGGCATGCGGGTGGCCGGGGCGCAGGGTGATGCGCGTGCTCTCTGCATTGGGGAAGTAGACGGTCCTGAGCTTGAAGTCCTGATAATTGTCGGGGTTGCCCGTGACCGGGACAGGCCCGTGAACCCCTTTGATGTTTGCACCAAAGTGGGCGGTCATGATGGAGCCAGCACCTTCACAAGAGGCGGTCAGCTGCACGGTGTATTTGCCGGGGCTGTCGATTTCCAGTGGCCAGCTGATGGTGTCCTCGGCGTTTTCCCAGCGGATTGCGGTGTTGTTGCCCTCACCCACGATGGTCATGCCGTCGCTGAGCTGGGCGTTTTCAGGGGTGAAGGTCATGGTTCCCGGGATTTCGTTCTCACTCTCGTTGGCTAGAGCAGATCCAAACAGAACAGCTGATACTGGCTCATCAAGGGTCAGCTTGACAATGCTGACGTGTGGGTCACGCGCATCGGCGGGCAAAGTAACGGAAATGGTTTTCTCATCCTGGTTGAAGGGGATCGCTTTGCCATCAATGGTAGTGGCAGCTGTTACGTTTTGGGGCAGACGGTTGAGGACAATGGGCTCATCCCCAGTGTTGAAGAGGTGCAGGTAAACATGATTGCCTTTGTAAGTGGAACCTCCCCAGCTGCCATTGATCCATGGGCCGCCGCGAGTGCTGTAGACGGCCTCACCGTATTTTTGCATCCACGGGGCAATGCCTTCAAGAATCGCTTTTTCCTCTGACTTGAGCGATCCGTCAGGCAAAGGTGCTAGATTGAGGAGCATGTTGCCATCCCCGGTGACACAGGAGGAGAGTAGCTTGATGGTTTCATCCAGACTGCGGGTAACGGCATCCGGGCGGTAGGACCAGCCACCGTGATCAGGGTGGGGGGAGAGGATCATGCAGGATTCCCAGGCTCGGCCATGCTGGAAGGCGCCCATGCGGTTTTCAGGGGTGTCGTAGTCCGCGGAGGCGAGTTTCTCAAACTCTTTGGGGATGTCGGGTAGGCCACGGGCGGCACGGTTGTTGACCACCAGATTCGGGTTGTGTGCATACATCTTACGGTAGAGCTGCGGAATGGTATACTGGTCCCACTTGCCAAAGCAGTGGTCAAACCAGAGGATGTCAACAGGGCCGTATTCACTGAGCAGTTCCTCAACCTGGTTCTCGTAGTAGTCGTTGTAGACCATGCCGTCGCCTTGCAGGTAGTCAGGGTGGGTCCAGTCCCGGGTGCTGTAATACCAGCCGGTTTTAAGCCCGTATTTTTTGCCAGCTTCATGCATCATGCGCACCGGGTCACCTTGATAGGGAGTGTCGGCAATGGAAAAGTGCACCGGGTACGTATCACCTTGCGGGAAACGTTTTTCCTTGGTGGGCCACATGGAAAATCCATCGTGGTGCTTGGTAACAAAGACGAAGTAGGTCATGCCGGCTTTTTTAGCCAAGGCCATCAGTTCATCGGCATTGAACTTGGTCGGGTTAAAGTCCTTGTAGAGATTCATGTAGGTCTCACGCGGAACGACCTTGTGTTTGTCCCCCGCCTCGATGCGGTCCATCATGCTCCAGCTGATCTCCTGGCCACTGATGGCAGCCGGACCCCAGTGGATGAACAGGCCAAACTTGGCATCACGAAACCACTGAATACGCTCTTCAAGCTGCTCCGGGGTTTCGGTCAATTGGGGAATGGTGGTTTGCTCAATCTCTGCCGCAGTCGGGGCAGATGGTTTAGGGATCTTGACCTCGGAAGGAGGGGGGCAACAGTCACCGGTGTGTTCTGCTTGTGGCGGGCTCTTCTTGGTACAGGCGCCAAAGGAGATCAGGGGTAAGATGACAGCGAGCGGAAGGAAGTTCTTTTTCATGAGAAGTTGGCCA
>JBDQHQ010000213.1:0-3834 GCA_040264795.1 Akkermansiaceae bacterium
AAGGAAGAGTGAAAAGCGAAGATTGAAATAGTTTTCATAACCCTGCCGTGACCCACGGCGGGGTTTTTTGTGGCCTGTTCTTCAACACAGATGAGCACAGATGGAAGAAGATGAACACAGATCATGGCATCCGTGGACATCCGTGGTCATCGGTGTCATCTGTGTTTTACATATATTCATTGCTTCCATCAGGCTTTGCAATCTTTGCGCCTCTGCGTCTTTGCGTGCCCCCATATCAAGTCTGGTGAACCCGTCGTCCTGGATTTCACCATTCTAAATTCACTATTCACCATTCCGCCACCGGCTGTGCTTGAATTCATCATTCAAAACTCAACATTCTAAATTCTTCGGCGAAGCCACAGGTTTGCTTGACCCGTAAGTTTTATCCAGCTGAACTCGTAATAGATTCTTATGAGTATGAAAAAACGACAACTGGCTCTCATCCTTGCCTGCCTCAGCACGGCTACCTTCGCTGGAGAGGCGGCCGGCAAGGCAGCTGATGCAGCCAAACCCAATGTCCTGCTCATCGCCATCGATGACCTCAATGACTGGATCGGTTGCATGGGTGGGCACCCCCAGGCAAAGACGCCGAACATTGACCGGCTCGCGGCACGCGGAGTGCTCTTTAACAACGCCCATTGCCAGTCACCCGTGTGCAACCCCTCGCGTGCCAGCATGATGACCTCGCTCTATCCGGCAACCACCGGCATCTACTTTCTAAACCCCGACCTCTCCAAATCTCCGCTTGCCAAGAAGAACACGCTCATGCCGCAGCGCTTTGTGCAGGAGGGGTATCAGGTCACGGGAGCCGGCAAGATCTTCCACGGTAATCAAAACCAGCGGTATCTACCGAACTGGGCCGGTTCCTTCGGCGCATTCGGGCCATCCCGTAAAGAGAAGCTCTCTTCCTTTCCCGGGGTTCGCCCGTGGGACTGGGGCGTGTATCCGGAGCGAGACGAACAGATGCCGGATCACAAGATCGCCGCCTGGGCCGTTGATGAGCTCAAAAAGAAACAAGACAAACCGCGTTTCCTCGCCGTTGGATTCTACCGGCCGCATGTGCCGCAGTATGTGCCGCAAAAGTGGTTCGATCTGTACCCACTGGACTCCGTGCAATTACCGAAGGTCCTGGAGAACGATCTGGATGACCTGTCCCAATACGGGATCAATCTGACTCGGCGCAATCATGTGGCACCACCTCATGAGTGGGTTGTAAAAAACGATGAGTGGAAGCCCCTGGTTCAGTCCTACCTGGCCTGCGTGAGTTTTGTCGACCACCAGGTGGGTAAGGTGTTAGATGCGCTGGACAACAGCCCTGCCAAAGACAATACGCTGATCATCCTCTACTCTGACCACGGCTTCCACCTGGGTGAAAAGGAGCGTTGGGCAAAGCGCAGCCTCTGGGAAGACGGCACGCGCGTGCCACTCATTGTGGCCGGCCCAGGGGTGACCCAAGGCAAGGTCTGCAAGAAACCCGTGGAATTGCTGGACGTCTACCCCACCCTGCTTGAGCTCGCGGGACTTAATGAGGACGAGAAGCTCGAGGGGAATTCCATGGCTACCTTGTTAAAAAACCCGGACACGCAATGGCCCCACATGGCACGCACTAGCTTTGGCCCCGGCAACTACAGCATCCGTTCCGAGCGCTACCGCTACATTCATTACAACGATGGTTCGGAAGAGTTTTATGACCACGCAGATGACGCGCATGAGTGGAACAACCAGATCGGCAATCCGGAGCTTGCAGCACTGATTGAAGAACACCGCGCTCACAAGCCCAAGCAATTCCACTCGATCCTCGGCACGGACTCCACCGGGCACAAGGCGTACAAGGCCAGCGAGGCGGCTAAAAAACAGACAAGCAACTTCGATTCTCTGGACTGGAAGCGCCCGGTCGATAGTCCGGTCTTCACCACCACCCATGGCAACAACCATGACTCGGTTCTCTTCGTCGATCCCGAGCTGGAATACCCCTATCACATGATCGTCAGCCACACGCCCGAAGCCGCCCACCTCTGGCGGGCCAAAAAGTTCTCCTGGAGCAGTGCGGACTGGGAGCTCGTTTCTGACCAATACATCATTGGCAAACACTACGAGTACGATGACGGAGTAAAGGTGGACGGCACCTACTATCTCTACGAAGAAGGAATCGTGTACACCTTCTCAGGGCCCCTCGAGGAAGCCAGCGGGAAATGGAAAGCAGCAGGCACTTTTCCCAGTAAGCAGTGCGATGATATTGGCATCTATTACGAGGACGGGGTGTTTCACATGTTCGGAGAGCACGGTGACTTCCCGCATGGGCCGGATGGCACCAGCCTGGCCCACTTCAGCTCCACCACCGGATTAGGAGACTGGAAATTGGTCAACGCCAAGGCTGTTGATCCCAACCCCGATGGCGGGCACAAGTACGGCGTGGGAGATGCCACCATCGAAAAGATCGGAGGAGAGTATTACATCTACTGCGACCGGGAATCCAAAGGCAGCCCCTACAAGGTCGTGGCCTGGAAATCCAAGGACATTAATGAGCCCTTCGAGTATGTGGGCAAAGCGATCACCCCGCGCTCGGATGAAGTGGATGACTGGGACAACCACCGCATCCAGGACCCGGACATCGCCTACATCCCGGACCTGGGCAGATACGTCATTACTGCTAACATGATGGACAGAGACGGCAACCCGGGTGGTGACTTCCCAACGATGAAAGGAAACACGACCCGCGTCATCGGCATCTTTTATCATGGGGATGTTCAAGCAGATCCGGACAAGGAGCGATCAGAATGATCATGAAAGCCTGCATTACCTACTACACTTCCCGCATCCCACTCACTCAACCATCACTCAAAAAGCAAATTCCTAGCAGTTAGAACCCATGATTCAAAAATTAAAATCCGTTATTATACTCGCAGCTCTCTCGCTCGCGCCTCCCGTCGCTCTATCACAAGATTCAACCTCGGAATCCGATCGCCTCGCCGCGGAGATCCTCAACCTCCCAAAACAAATCCGGGTTCAAGTCGAGTTCATCGAAATGCCGCACGAGGAGCTCACCAATCTCATGACCAAACCGAGGTCAGGGGCCAATGATCAGGACCTTCGCGACGCCTGCACCAAACTCGTCGAGCAAAACAAGGCCACCATCCTCGAAACCACAAGTGTTATCGCCAGATCACGCGCCACAGCCTCCACCGAATCCATCACCGAGTTCATCTACCCCACCGAATGGAAACCCTACGAACTCCCGAATCAACTGGAAGCACCCGAGTCCGACGAATCACCGAAGGCCCTCGAACTCATTCCCCAGCCCACTCCCACCGCATTCGAAACCCGAAACCTCGGAACCACGCTCCAAGTCGAACCAACCCTCGGTGAAGAGGGCAGAAGCATTGACCTCAGACTCGACTCCGAACTCGTCTTCCACGCCGGAAACGAAAACTGGAGCCAGTGGGTAACCAAAAAAGGCGATGGCTCCATCAAGATGCCCACCATGTATTCCATCCGCCTGAACACCGGTCTCACTATGATCGATGGACAACCCTGCCTCGTTGCCGTCCAATCACCAAAAGATGACTCCGGCAAAACAGACTTCACCCGCAAGATCGCCGTTTTCGTGCGCTGCGATGTCCTCATCATCCGCCGATAACTCGGCAAAAAATGGACAGAGTCCTTTGCGTGAGTAAGCCGCGAGGCGGCCAGTTGAAGTTGGCAGTTTAAGTGGAAGTGGGGCCGCCCTTGGCGGCTTTATGTGAGTTCATTTTTAGCACGCCAAGCCGCCAAGGTCGCCAAGGTGGATGCGAAGCGGCAGTTCGATTAATTCATGGTAGGGCGGATTGACTTCAT
>JBDQHQ010000214.1:0-3832 GCA_040264795.1 Akkermansiaceae bacterium
AAACAAAACGGCATCAGTTTTCCTGAAGATGCCTCTGCATCCTATTCCGCCGCCGACAATCTCCTCATCATACGCAACACCCAGCAGAACATCGATCTTGTTGAGCAATTAGTCTCCCTTATCACCCAGGAAGAACCGGTAATGGTCATTATCCGGACTGCCATTATCCGTGTCAGTGAGGACAAGGTGAAAGAACTTGGCTTTGACTGGGCCATTACACCCCTTGATCTGGGAAGCAATCTCATTCTTGGAGGGGGCAGTGTGGGCAGTGGCATTCCCTTGATCGAGCTTGGTGGCAACCCGGTTACATCGGGTAATCGCAGTGGCAACAATGCCATCGTGCCGGATGCTATTGATGCAGTCATCAATAGCACCAATGGGGTCAACGCTGACAGCAGCCTCCGTGCCCCGGGTATTCTCAAGGTATCGGCCATTACCAATGGTATGGTTATTGAGATGATGATGCGTGGGCTCAATCAAAGTAAAGCCGCCGATATTCTGGTAAAACCCTCAACCATCACGCGCAGTGGAACAGTCTCCAAGATAGAGGTGATTCGTGAGTTTATTTATCCCACTGAATACGAGCCACCGGAGCTACCGCAGTCAATTGGCGGTGGCATTGGCGGCGGCAATAATGAGGGTGGAGGCTCTGTGGAAATCTTCCCCGTGACTCCTGCAACCCCCACTGGCTTTGAAGTCCGCAACACCGGTGTCACCCTCGAGGTTGAGCCGGTTGTCGGACCAGAGAAAAAATATATCAACCTCTCCATAAGGCCGGAATTGGTCGAATTTGATGGGTTTGTGAATTATGGTTCCGCCATCAAGACCTTGGGAGCTGACTCTCTGGGCAACCCCGTGAGCCTAACCATCACCGAAAACAAAATTCTCCAGCCAGTTTTTAAAACCATACGGCTTGGAGACTCGACAGCACTGACTATTCAAGACGGAGCAACCGTGGTTCTTGGTGGTCTGATCACGAGCAAACGAACCAAGGTGGAGGACAAAACTCCTATTTTAGGTGACATCCCCTTTGCGGGCAGGCTATTTCGATCCGAGGCCTCTCAAACGTTCCGTGAGGCCATTATTGTCACGGTTAATGCGGAGCTGGTAGACCCCACAGGTCAGCCTTGGAGAGAGCGCTAACATAAATCATGATTGCTGCATCAACTCGATAAGCCGTTGAATGGGGGCCAGATCCCATTAAGAGATAAAACATTCAAATCACATGACATCTGATACAGATAACAAGGGGCAAGCTCACAAACATTACTCGGTGGATGAGATGATGGATCAGCTTAAGCAGCAACAACGAGACAAAGAGACACAAAATAGACTCAAGGACGGGGAGCTCATTACTCGCCCTGATGGCACGCAAGTCATCAAGGTTAAAAAACGCAAAAGGCGTTCAACACAGAAGCCAAAAACACTCAACCCCAATCTAAAATGGTCCGTCATTGGCACTGCCGCAGGGCTCGGAATCACAGTGATTATTTTCACCATCTACATTGTTACCAAGTATAATGGCTCGACATTCAAAGAAGAAACCGAATCTAACATTACCGAATTGGTGGCTGCAAAATCAACTCAACTGAGCCAACTCCGCATGACACCTCTCTTCACGAAGGCATCGCAAGCCGAGATCTCCTGGGGAGATCAGTCGTTTTACCACTCAGCGAGATTTCGTGACATTCGAGCCGACATCCAGCTCACCAGCTTTTTCTCACGCTATTGGAAGGGCGAGGAAATACTGGCTGAACAGGGCATGGTGCAACTCCAAATACCACAGAGTAATGGCTCCAGTGGCAGCGAGGCCACTTCCTCCGATTATCGCTTTGAGTCATACAGGTGCGAGGCACTGGATGTTCTTTTTGGTAATCAGGAAAATGCCTGTGCCATTAAAGGACTTCATGCAACACTAAGCCAAAACCCGAACGGGCGTTACACGATGGCTTTCTCCAATGGTCTCATTCATGTTCCCAATTGGCCCGAACTCGAAATATCATCCGGGGTTATCAGATTCAATGAGTCTAATGCCGAGATTGAGGCGCGTCTTGCTGCCAAAGTTAGCCCTCAAGGTGAATTGCGTCTCCAAGGCATTGCGTATAAGGACAAGAACGAGGCTGTGATTTTGGATGTCAAATCCGTCAACTATCCTATCGAAGAACTACTCGGAGAAGATTTTGGCCGTCTCATCCAGGGCAATATTCACAGTGATATGGGATCCCTTTGCTTTGATGCCAGTAAAGGCGATGATACAGCGCTGAGTTTTATTATGCCCTTCAATTCAAATCAAATTAATATTCTTGAGCTACCGATGTTAAGTGATTTGAGAAACCTGACAGGCAAGTCGCAATACCTGCATCCGACGTTCACCTACTGCAGGGGTACAATCATGCGCACAGCCAAAACAACCACTTTGAGCAACCTCAAATTGATCAGCAGCAAGCTTCTCAGTCTTGAGGGAGACATTTCGATAGACCATGAAGGTTCACTCTCTGGCAAATTAAAAATAGGTATACCATCTAGGCTTTTCAGTGCAACTTCCCCTGCTCCGGAAATCTTCTCCCCTCAAGAGGACGGCAACATATATACCCAAGTCAATCTTGGCGGTACCGTACACAACCCGCATGACAACCTCAACGAACTTCTCAAATCAAGCCAGGTAATCATCATTCAAAATCCACCTGTTTTGACAGCCCCTCAGGAAAGCTCGAAATTTAGCCCTGATGCAAGCCCAGAGAACAAAGAGAGAGCATTCGAGGAATTAACCAGATAAACCCATTAAAATTCCTCTTTAAAAGGTCCAAAAATAGGGTCAACATGCTGACATCAAGCTAATCGCAAACATCTATCAACAGGCTTCGCTGAAGACACTGATCCATCTCGTGACAGTGACTGCAATCACAGCCTCAGTATGCTACGGGGAACAACGGAGCATTAGCACCAGCCACGAGGAAAAGCAGAAAAACGCAGCACTAAAATACCTTAGCCTTCTCTCCAATGGGGAGCTCAACATCAAGGAACATACTGCAATCTCTAAACATTGTAGTACAAAACGACTTGCCGAGCTTGAAACACACGTCAAGCTCTCCACAGAGAGATATTTCAATACAAACCACTTGTTTGAAATTGAAGAGCTAAAGACGGTTTCAAACTTTGCTGCTGCTTTGGTCAAGGCAGCCAATTTATCAAACCCGCTGGATACACATATTCTCCCTGTCGCTCTGCTCTTAAGAGATGACAAATGGATTCCGGCCCCTCTACTCGGATCATTTTCCAATACTGGATACGGTTACGATCTTAAAACCGAGCAATCTGTGAAAGCTCTGGAAACATGGATGGCCGAGGGCAAAAAACGGCATGATAAAGAGTATCGGGAAAAGTCCCTAGACAGCTTCAAGGACAAACTTATCGACATTGAGCAAGAAGCCGGCTTTGACAACATGTCACCCCAGGAGGTGGTCACTTACTTTATTAAGCAGCTCAAAAGCAAGAACACCTTGGGCATTGTAGCCAGCTTGGGCATTGCGTCTGACAAAGGACAGAATCAAATCATGGAGGCCGTTAAAATTGCAACCGAGATCTTTCAGACCGAATCGCAAGACTCCAACAGTAACTGGGCTTATATGAAAGACTCGTCCAGCCTTAGCCTGGCAATCAAGGAGAATCAAGATACGGGAGAAGTTTTTGTGGGTTGCCTGAACCCAAAGGCAGGCAATTTCCAGTTCAGTCGATGGACACAGAAAATATTCATATTTCAAACGAATATGGTTGAGGGCAAAAGAACCATCAAGCTTCGCTCATCAAAGGGCAAACTTTCTGAACCCAAGGA
>JBDQHQ010000215.1:0-3828 GCA_040264795.1 Akkermansiaceae bacterium
AGTCATCGATGTCTTCATCAGCGCCACTGGTATGAACATGTTTGCGGATTTTCTTGAGCGCCTGAGCCGCAGACAGTTCACCCCGTTTCCACGGGATGTATTTTTTATTATCAGGCCTGGAGTTAATGAACTCAAAAGGACCGGGGGTAGCTGACACATAGACACGCCGATCGGTCACCTCCATGAACTCGGCAAACTTGAGTGGCCGATTATCAAGAGCACTGGGAAGCCTGAACCCATGATCTACCAGTGTAGTCTTGCGGCTCTTATCCCCCTCGAACATACCCCCCACTTGCGGCACACTGACATGGCTCTCGTCCATCAGTAGTAGGTAATCATCAGGGAAAAAGTCCAGCAAGGTGTAGGGCCGGGCACCTGGATCACGCCCGGTAAGGTGCCGTGAGTAGTTCTCAATGCCTTGGCAGAAACCCATTTCCTGCATCATCTCGATATCAAAATCCGTGCGCATACGGATACGTTGCGCCTCGATAAGCTTCCCCTTCTCCTCAAACCAGCTGACACGCTCCGAGCATTCTTTCTTAATGTCATGGATCGCTTGGTTTAACTTATCCTTGTCGGTGACAAACTGCTTGGCTGGGAAAAAAGTATGACTGTCTAGGATATCAATGCGATTACCCGTGAGTGCATCAATCTCTGAAATCCGCTCCACCTCATCACCAAAAAATTCAACTCGGATCGCAGTATCCTCGAGATAGGCGGGATGCACCTCAACAACGTCGCCACGAACTCGGAACTGACCACGGGAAAAAGCGATGTCATTACGCTCAAACATCAAGCTCACCAGACCCGCAAGAAATTCTTCGCGATCCAGCTGATCACCAGTTTTCACCGGCAGCATCATATTTTGATAATCCTCAGGAGACCCAAGGCCATAAATACACGAGACTGAGGCCACCACGATGACATCCTCACGCGTAATCAAGGAACCCATCGTGCTCAGGCGCAGGCGCTCAATCTCATCGTTCACTGAGCTGTCTTTTTCAATGTAGGTGTCCGATCGCGGAATGTAGGCCTCTGGTTGATAATAATCAAAGTAAGAGACAAAGTACTCAACCGCATTGTCTGGGAAAAAACTCTTCAGCTCAGAATACAACTGAGCCGCCAGCGTTTTATTGTGACTCATCAACAAAGTCGGCTTACCAATGCGCTCAATGATGTTAGCCATGGTGAACGTCTTTCCCGAGCCGGTGACACCTAAGAGCGTTTGATGCCCATTGCTCGCCTCGATTGATTTTACCAGCTTTTCAATCGCAGGCGCTTGATCTCCTGATGGTTGGTAATCGCTATGGAGGGTGAAGGGCAAGAGTTTAACTGTTGGTGAATGCTCCCGTCCAATAACACAGGATTACTTATTGAACAAATGCTGATATCGGCACACAAAAGAACTTGTGACCGCCAGTAACGATAGATCAATCAGAGAAAAAATACGCAGTGCGTTACTGCCCTCTGGTCCAAAATCAATTGCCGAGCCAGAAAAAGAGCTGCGCTTTACTCGTGCCGGCCAGGCACCCCTATTTTACATTATTGCCGCGCTCACGGTCGCTGCAGGAATTGGCCTTGTTATTCTATCCACACAAAAGTGGGGAATGGACGCACCTCCCCTACAAAACTGGTGGTGGCTTGGTATCCCCGACCTGCTCATCGGCTTTTGGTTCTTCCGTCTAGGAATGCGCTGCAGCCAGCATGCTTATTTAATACTGACTCCTTTGGGCATAGAGATTTTCCCTTTTTTTAATGCCCAGAAAAACCTGCAAGTCATCTACTGGACTCAGATCGCTGAAGCCGAAGTCAAAGACGGCAAGCTTGTGCTGCATTTCTCTGAGCAAAAAAATAGCGGTGTCGTTGCTTCACTCCACCCGATTCCCACGCAGCAACGAGACTTACTGAAGAGGGCCGTCGATGGCCGCATGGAACAGCGTCAGATGGAGCAGCGTCAGGCAATCAACAACTAGGCCAGACACACCACAAAAAAACCACGTCGAGGACGTGGTTTGTAATGGGGGTATTTAATGGGGTCTTTGAATGGTCATGATCCCGTCCATTGACGCAATGACAATGGACGGGTGACAAATAGTTCAGATTGCTCTGCTAGTTGACGGCAACAGCATCGTTACCAGTTTCGCCGGTACGGATGCGGATTGCGGATTCAACAGGTGAAATGAACACCTTGCCGTCACCGATCTTTCCGGTGTTGGCGCTTTTGACGATAGCTTCAGCAACAGTAGCTGCATCCTCATCATCAACGATGATTTCGATTTTTACCTTGGGGAGGAAATCGACTGTGTATTCACTACCGCGATAAATCTCGGTGTGTCCTTTTTGGCGTCCGAATCCTTTGACTTCTGTTACTGTCATTCCTTGAACGCCGACGTCAGCGAGGGACTCCTTTACTTCTTCAAGCTTGAAGGGTTTGATAATGGCTTCGATTTTTTTCATGATGGTCAGTGGTTGGTAATCTATGGTTTGTAGTTAATAAGACAAGCAAGCATCGTGCCAATTTATACAGATATAGCTAAAATTGTTTGTTTTTCGTGCTTATTTTCCCCGATTCTCAGCAAATCAGGCTCATTTTCTGGCGAATCGACCACCCGGCAACTGGCATACAAGACCTTGAATCTCAAGCTTAAGCAGCATGGCATTGACTTCTGGCAGCGGCAGGCGGGTTTCCGTGAGGATTTCATCAACTCTCAAGGCATCATCACCAAGGGCATCATGAATGACCCGCTCTACACCGTCAAGCTCGGGAAATACGGGCAGCTCAGCTTCTGTGGACTCAGACATGGTCCCCTCGCTCTGCAGAGGGAGTATGGAAAGATCATCCAGAATATCTTGCCCCCCCGTTACTAATGTCGCGCCTTCTCGGATGAGCGAGTTACACCCAGCAGAAGACGGCCGGTCAATTTGTCCAGGAACGGCATAAATCGGCCGTCCTAACTCTCCGGCAATGTTGGCAGTGATGCGGGCCCCAGACCATTCTGGACACTCGACAACCACCACAGCCCGCGACCATGCCGCTACTATCCTATTACGCATAGGGAAGGTTTTTTTACTCGGCGGGGTGTTTAATGAAAATTCGGAGACTACCGCACCATAGCCTGAGGCAATTTTTTCAGCGAGTGCCATATTTTCAGGTGGGTAAACTTGACCAAGCCCTGATCCGATAACGGCAATGGTGCGGCCATTTGCTGCCACCGCACCCTCGTGAGCGTGGGTATCAATACCTCGAGCGAGGCCAGATATGATGGTGAAGCCGCTCGTTGCCAATTGGAACCCAAACTGGCGAGCTGTCTGAATCCCGTAGTGTGATGTTTTTCGCGAACCGACGATTGCCAATGCATGACGATCGGCCGGCTCTATTGATCCCCAGACATAAAGCACCAATGGTGGGTCGTAACTCTGCCTGAGAGCCTCTGGGTATTCTTGATCCTCTAGGGTAAGGACCGACAAACCACGGCGATCGACCTCACCAATCTCCGCCGCCAGGTCAATTCGGTTTTCCCAATCGCTGATGATCTCGGCAGTCTCTGCACCAACGCCGTGCACTGCCATCAAGCTTGCTGGGGATTGACTTAAAATTTTACCAGCACTGCCAAAATGATCCATCAAGCGCCGCACCCTTACCGGTCCTATCTTGGGCAACATATTGAGCGCTATTAGCGCCTCACGACAATTCATAGATTTAATCTAACGGTTCTGACCGCAATGCCAAATCCCAAATACAATAAAAGCAACAAGCTTACTCTGAAACACAAAAAACTCCTTTCGCATAAAGCGGAAGGAGTTTTGAAAGGTCCGGATATATTCCGG
>JBDQHQ010000216.1:0-3822 GCA_040264795.1 Akkermansiaceae bacterium
CAACTCAGCGCAGCCTACGATATTTGGTGGAACAGCCTCGCCCCCTTCCTCGACAACGAGGACATGCCCAGGGTCAAGCCCGGTGATTACCACATGCAGCAACGCTACCGCGCTCAACTCAAGGAGAAGGGCATTCCCGAATGGGCACCTGACTACAGCCTCATTGACAGCAACCAATAACCGTGGACCAAGAACAGCCGCACCCCGCGGCTCACTTCAACTTAAGCTGGCCAACTTAAACTAAATCCGCCCCCGGCGGATTTATCTCGTCTCAACAACAACGGCGCACAGCCCCATGGCGAAATCTCCGCTCGTATCCTTGGCGGAGGTAACTTTAATCCCGTAAAACCCTCCCTTTTTCGGATTGGGAATTTCAATGGGAATGCGCAAGACTCCGGGATCGTGCTTACTGGTCTGGAAAGTAAAGGGCTCGGTGGTGCCGGGGATCGTCACGCCGATGTCGAAGGCACAAAAACGCTGAAACATGTAGAGGGTGACAATCATGGATCCCTTGTGCTGCTTCGGCACCTGGATGGTCACCATGTAGCCGTCACCTGGTTTTGCCCCCTTGGCTTTGTCAGTGACAGCATTCGGGCTTAACTCCTGCTCACCGGCCTCAAAGTAGAGGGGAATCTTCTTGTTGGCATATTCCTTGAACCTGCCTTGCGTTGAGATTTGCTTAACAAAGTTCCCCTTGTGTTTTCCTCTGCCTGATCTGACCGATGGACCGGTCGCAACCTTCCAGTCCAGAGACTTTTCCCCACCCAGGGTAACCAGCTCCATTGGCTCGCCCACCTTGCTGATCAGTGCGGGCTCATGGAAATGCACCTTCACATCATCAGGAATGACCTCACTGATGGCCGGAGCTGCCTTCTTGTCCCCTCCACCGGAGAGCATAAACGTCAAACCCACCCCGAGCAAGACGACGACTGCCAAGCAGACAACCACAATAATCATGGTTTTGTTGGAGCTGTCCGTGGAGGCTAGAAAATCCCCGCTGCCCTGCATTCCCATGGTGGGCACCGGCCCCGTATGAGTACTCGCCACTGGCACCGTGGACATGGGCACACTTGCAACCGGCACCGTTTGTTGCTTTGAGGTAACCGTTGCCATCGGCACCGTCGCTACAGGCACCGTCGCTACAGGCACCGTCGGGTTATTTCCAGGCACCTTGGCCATCGGCACTGTCGCCACTGGCACGGTCGGATTATTACCGGTAACCTTGGCCATGGGCACGGTCGCCACCGGCACGGCTGGATTGACCATTTTGGCGGTGGGAACATTGAGATCAGGATCCACCACCTTGATCGCACGCAAAGAGCTGGTCGCTGCATCAATCGACTCAGGGCGTTCACCGGGCTGCCCGGAGCACATCTTCATGACCCACGCGGCAAAATCAGGATTCAGATCAGGTGCGTAATCCGTCAGTAGAGGGAGCTCTCCTGCCAGGTGCGCGGAGGCACACTCTTCCTCAGACTTGCCAGAGAAGGGATGACCACCGGCCAATGCCGTGTAACAAAGTTGCCCTACCATAAACAAATCTGCACCCTCATCGGGCTGCTTGTCCTCACCGTGCAACTCCGGAGCCAGTAACACCGGATCGGCAATGTGAATGTCCTCGCCCTTCACCATGGTGGCCAGCGTGTTCAGGCCGAGATCACAAATCAGGTAGCGGAAGCCACTGGTCGCCTGCTTCAAGCGCTTGATCGACCCCGTGTGCAAAGCTCCATGATACACGCCGGCATCATGTGCTGCATGCAGTGCCTCGAGGAGATCTGCTGCCATCCGGTATGCCCCTATCTCCCTGAGTGGTCCTTGAGTCAGACGCTCAGCAAGGGTCTCACCCTCGACGAACTGCGTCACGATGGAGAAGCCACTTTGATCAATAGGCACGTCATAAATCGTGATGATATTGGGATGCTGGAAGGCACATAGCCTGCCCGCGTAAGCAGACATCTCCTCCGCCCATGTATCAGAGCGCATGTCCTCGGAACCTGCGTCGATGTGGCGGTAAACCACCTTGCGCCCGAGCATGGTGTCCTCGGCCAGATACATTCCACCCGCAGCATCCTTGCTGAGTAAATTCAGAATTTTGTATCGATCGGACATGGGAAACTTCTTTACGCAGCTAAACGCTGTGGCAATAGGATATGACCATCTCAGCCTGATATGGCAAGAAAGATTCACCGAGGCAAAACCCTCTTTTTGGATGGTAGCGCAGCTAGTCTTGGCTGATTGGCACTTGCGCAGCCTCCAGCTTTTTATGGGCACGGTTGTGGAATTTGAGGTCGAGCATGATCTTACCCACAATCAGGATCACTAGCAAGAATACCGGGCTACCCAGCGCCATGATGGCGAAAGCACCGAAGATGATTGCCAGATGCATCACCACAATCCTGCCATAGGGAGCAATCATCAGCATAGGCACGACGGTTCTACGGTATTCCCCCTTGCCCAGGTAATTGACACAAAAGGAAAACAGGTGACTGACCACCAGGCCAAGGGCCGCCCAGAAACCACCCGCCTCCATGGCGAGTTCTACCAGCTCAGTTAATTCTTCCAACGTGGATGAGCCCGTTGGCATCGAATCACTACCAAGCTCGTTCTTACCCAGAAGCGCAAAAACAAACAGGCCGTGCACCAGGCAGAAAAGCCCGTAATGAAAGCTGAAGAACGGTATGAAAAAGATCTTGGAAGCGTGGTGCAGGGCTCCCAGCTTGCCTTTGTTGGCCTCCAGTTTGTGGGTGAATTCAAAGGCCTGGCGCAGCTCATCTTCGTCAAGCTCGCCCGGCTTCTCGGCAATACGCTGCTTGAGCTTGCCCTTGAGATCAACCTTCGCCGGATCAGGCGAGCAAATGATCATCTTGAGAATATTGATCACTCCGATGATCACATTTTCCAACCAGTAGACCACCACCACATGAAAAACGCTCCACTCCCAGGTAATTACCCCGACCAGTGGCACCAGATTAGCAGCAACCAGCAGCATACCACTCGGTCCCAGCCCCCTGCCTCCAGCCGGGTTGATCTTATCTTCTCCACCAAAAATCATACCCTGCTACTTTAGCCACCAATAAATCCGGAGCAACTCTGAACTTATAGCTTTGGTGGCCAACCAAGAACCAAGAACTACCACGCAGTGGTCCAGCAGCGGCCTCTTGCTCCTTGACTCCCCCTGCTGATTCTAGTCTCCTTGGGCATGCCTGATGCCTCCAGTACTCGTCACCGCACCAGTGGCTCCACTGCGCGTGATGACTACCTCGAGCAAATTCTCCACCTCATTGAGGAAAAAGGCTACGCCAGGGCCATTGATATCTCCAAACGTCTGGAGATTTCCCAGGCAAGTGTCACCAACATGCTCCAGAAGCTCGATGCAGAAGGTCTGGTCACCCACGTCAAGTACCGCGGCACGACCCTCACCGAGGAGGGCATGCGCATCGCCCGCGCCATCATTGACCGCCATGAGACCCTGACCCGCTTTCTTGAGCTCTTCGAGATCGATGAGGACACCATCTACCGCGACGTCGAGGGCATGGAGCACCACATCTCCCGAGCTACCCTTGAGTCCATCCGCTCACTGGTTGATTACCTGCAAGAAAACCCGGAAACACTCAAAGAGATCAAGGATTCAGAATGATGAAGCGGGCTAGGCGGCCGTGGCGTCTTGGCGTGATCCTCTGCCTAGCTGTGTGAACACCTCGTGCTGGCTACAAACTCCACACTCAAAACTCAAAACTCAAAATTCTATATCCCTTGCCATTAGGGGCCAGCGAGTGTATGGAAACCCCGCGCGTGTAACAATCCCGCGCAACTCTTTCTATG
>JBDQHQ010000217.1:0-3792 GCA_040264795.1 Akkermansiaceae bacterium
ATCATGTTGAATCAACTGTATATCTATTACCATAAGCCCTTTACCCCCCCCGCTGACAAGCAGGAAATAATAAAAAAATGCAATAAACATGTATATTTAATGAACTTTAAGTATTCTGAGACCACCCCCCTTATGCATATGTCATAACAATTCATGCGGGACAGCAGACAACAAAAATGGGACGCACCGCGGCTAATCTCCCCTCTTCCTTAGCGCCTTGGCGTGATATCCTTATTCACCTTATATTTCCTTGGGCACGCCAAGACGCAAAAACGCTAAGCATGCCTTCGGCAAACGCAACAAGCTGCAATCGGGCGCGTAGCGCCAACAAAGAACCAAGAACAAGGAACCAAGAACAGCGCGCGACGCGCGCTTTACAAAATCCCCCCGTTTTTACCATGGCGCATTGCCATTCTCGGGCTATTTTGGCTTCATGGAAACGCTCTCCCTACTCGGTGTCGCACTCGGTTTTGCCACGCTCTCAGGTATTAACCTCTACCTGACAACCTTCCTCGCCGGCATGGCGATCCGCTTCAACTGGCTCGATCTGGCTGAAAAATACGAAAGTCTCGCCGTGCTGGCCAACCCCTGGATCATCGGTGTTGCCGGTGTTCTGTTCTTGCTCGAGTTCTTCGCGGACAAGATCCCATGGCTGGACAGCGGCTGGGATGCGGTGCACACCTTCATCCGCCCGGTTGGTGGCTGCCTGCTGGCTCTGGCTGCTCTCGGGGAGATGGATCCCGCAGTGGGTGTGATCGCTGTTTTACTAAGTGGCGGCACCACCCTGCTCACCCATGCTAGCAAAGCTGGCAGCCGGCTGCTCATCAACATGTCCCCGGAGCCAGTGTCCAACAGCATTGCCAGCCTCGGTGAAGATGCGCTGGTCATTGGAGGTCTGAGCCTGATGGCCTTTGCACCGGTGGTCGCGTTTTTTGTTTTCCTGGCAGTGGTATGCATTTTAATCTGGTTATCTCGCAAGACGTTCTCGGTCATCAAAACAAGATACAAAGCCCGTCAGGAGAAGAAGCTCAGCGCTCACCCGGACTCTGCCTAGCGGTCCCTATCCGGTGAAGCAGACCTACGCCAAGAGCCACCACAGTCACTAACTTCAGGGCTTTCCAACTTGCTGTTGGTAGGTTAAAGACATGCCAACCACTCTCCGGGGCACCCCCAGGAGGTTTATTAGCCAAGCATGTTTCTGCTCAAAAAACTATTTCAGCTACGCGACAAGACGCACCAGGACGAGGAAAAGCCTTTTCTTGAGCATCTGGAGGACCTGCGCACGGTGATCACACGCATTGTGCTCACCCTGCTCATCGCGATGGGCTTTTGCTTTGCCTTCCGCAATGAGCTCATGGAGATCATCCGCCGGCCGGTGGAACAGGTCTGGCAGGTCAGCCAAAAGGAAAAAATGCCTGAAGGCCTCCAGCTAGGCACTTGGGAGGCAGCCAAAAAAGCCGAACGTGACACGGCCAACTTCAGCTCTGACCAAAGGGACTATTATTTCAAGCATATCGATCCTGATGGCGAGCAGAAGCTGGCATTCCACACCGATGCAGTGCGCTACTACCGAGCTGCCATTGAAATGGAGAATGCAGACGGGACTGGCAAAGATTTCATCAAGGACTTCCCCGGCATTACTGAGGAGATGCGTGAGCATTTGCTGGCAATACTCGATGAAGAGAAACGCCCTGACGCGGCAGTGGATTCCAGAGGCAAGCTAGTACTGATGCAGGCACTCAACCCGACAGAGGGATTCATGCTCTCCATCAAGCTCGCCCTCTTTGCCGGCATTGTCCTCTCCTTCCCCCTGCTCTTGCTCTTCACACTGCAGTTCATCCTCCCCGGGCTGAAGAAAAACGAGAAACGTGCTCTCTGGCCGGCAATGGCGATCGGCTTTGGCCTGTTCCTTGCCGGAGTCTTGTTCTCCTACTTCTTCGTCCTGCCCAAGGTTCTCGATTTCTTCTACAACTACAGCCAGCAAATGGGAGTCACCAACGAGTGGCGCATCGGCTACTACATATCATTCGCCACCCAGTTCACACTGATCTTCGGTCTCGCCTTTGAATTACCCGTGGTGGTGATGACCCTCGTCAAGCTCGGGGTTCTCAACTACGAGATCATGCGCAACACTCGCTCCTACGCAATCCTGGCGATTGTGGTCATCGCGGCTCTGATCACCCCAACACCGGATGTTGCCACCCTGGCCTTCCTGGCTGTCCCCATGATCCTGCTCTATGAGATATGCATCTGGCTTTCCTACTTTTACAAACGCAAGGAACGCGAACAAGAACTACGTGAACGTGAGGAACTAAGGCAACAAATCCTCGCCGCTCCTCCCGCCTTTGCCACCAGCCGTGATGACGATGATGAGTGGCATGATGATTGGCACGATCATGAGCACGATGACGGACACGACTCCCACGGTCACTACCATGATGACGATTACCATCATGATGAGCACCATGAACTCGATGAAGATCAACCACACGGTGACGACGAGGGTAACGAGGAAGACACCGGAACTTATGACTTCCCCGAGGATGAACTCGACCTCGAATTCCCCGACGAAGCCGAGCCCGATGACACCGGCAAAGACCGGAAGGACTGATCATCTAACCCGACGAAGTCGGCCGCAACTCAACACTTAAAACTCAACACTCATAACTTCTCCCCATGCACTCAATGACAGGATTCGGCCGGGCCGAACACGCCACCACCAGTATCCTCGCCCGGGTTGAGGCCGCTTCTGTAAATCGCAAACAGAGTGAGGTTGTTATTCACATCCCACGTGCCTACGGTGAGCTTGAAGCCTCTATCCGCAAAGCCGTGATGCAGCGCATTTCCCGCGGCCGGGTTAACATCAGCGTCCATCTCCAAAAGCCCGAGGGTGCCACTGATTCAATACGCATCAATACTGAGCGCGCCCGTGCTTTGGAAGCTGCATTCACGGAGCTCTCTGATGCCATTGACCGCCACATCAAACCCACCTCCACGGATTTTCTGCGCACTCCTGAAATCCTTGAGTTTGATGAGCAGACCATTGATCCTGACAAGGCGCTTGAGGCGATCAATCCGGCTTTGGAGGGCGCACTGGATCAAATGATCAGTATGCGGGCACAAGAAGGCAAGCATCTCCTCGACGACATTGAGGCACGCGTCACTACGCTTGAAAACATCACCCACCAAACCACCGGTCATGCCCCAACGGTTCTGACCAGACAGCGGGACAATCTTCACCGCCGTCTCAATGAATCCGAGCTCGAGATCGACCTCGATGATGAGCGCATCGTCAAAGAGATCGCCTTTTTTGCGGACCGCTGTGACATCAGCGAGGAGATCACCAGGCTAAATTCCCATTTCGAGAAATTCCGTGAATATCTGACCAGTGATGAGCCGGTTGGACGCCCGCTGGATTTTCTCTGCCAAGAACTCAACCGTGAGTTCAACACGATCGGCTCGAAGGCCAACGACGCTGATCTGGCCCAGCTTGTTGTTTGTGCAAAAACGGAGCTGGAGAAAATCCGCGAGCAGGTTCAGAATGTTGAGTAATCCGAATTCTCAATTCCAAATTTTCCATTCTCTTGTCTTTATTCGACCCATCCGAAACATCTCTCAAAATCTGCGGAGTCACTCTTGCCGAGGATGCCCGGCAGCTCATTGAGCTTGGGGTGGATGCTCTGGGGGTGAATTTCTGGCAGCACTCAAAGCGTTACCTGCCGCTAACCAGTGCAGCCCCCATTCTGGATACCTGCCGGGGAAAAATCACCCGCGTCGGGGTCTTTGTGAATG
>JBDQHQ010000218.1:0-3783 GCA_040264795.1 Akkermansiaceae bacterium
CATTATTTTGGGTCTTGGAGGATTTCTGGGCTGGGACAGATTAGGCACCGAGGGCAATCAGGTGGAAATGCTCATGCCGGTCTTTTTTGGTGGTGCACTCATCATTTGCATCGCCTTCGGGCGCCAGCACTACAGGCATGGTCTCTACGGCGGCTTGATCATTGCAGTGCTAGGCATCGTATCGGCACTCGTGCGCATCTACCAGTATGAGCAGTTTCAGAGTTTTTCCGACCCAAAAACCCAACTCGTCATTGCAATGGCAGTGATCTGCACCCTGCAAATATCAATCTCGTGGCGGGAAGTTCAGAAAGACAGGGCCAAATTACTCTCAATAGCCAATGCGGACGAATAGCCCTGCATCGATCACTCAGAGAAAAGTTTTCCAGCTCTCATCGATATTGCCCTTACGCCGGAAACCAAAGAGCGGTCTCCATCTGGGAGCCTCGGGGGGCTTTGCCGGGATCATTCCGGCCTCTTGGGGAAGCCGATTGGCTTTGCGAGTATTACACTTAATACAGGAAGTCACGATATTGTCCCAACGAGTCTTGCCCCCTTTGTCTCGCGGTAATACATGATCAAGATTAAGATCCCCCTCTGAAAACTGCTGGCAGCAATACTGGCAGGTGTAGTGATCCCGTAAAAAGACATTGTGCCGGCTGAATTTCACCTCCTTGCTTGGCAGTTTATCGTAAAGTGACAGTACGATCACCTTGGGTATCCTCATGGCGAAACGAACTGATCTTATGACACCCTCAGCCATTCTATCCGATGAGGATTCCAACCATGAGCCAAGGTCATGCGTCTGATACTTCATATCACCCTCCGCCTCGACCACATGTGCATGGCCAAGACACAGCAACTTGACTGCACGACGCACAGAACAGGTATGAATGGGTTGCCAGAGTTTGTTTAACACCAACACATTGAAATTCAAAGCTTCGGCCATAATGAGCGAATAAATGATATATTGCTTTATTCATAACACATCGCTGGGCGGCCTTCAAACCGGAAATTCAACAGACAGGCAAGCTCCGGCTTACCTCAAAGCCATGTCCTTCATGATCATGGGGACAACTGATGCGCAATAAGTGAGGGTTTCGGAAAGTCAGCGCCTTGCCTTATCACCTATCTTATTCACAACCACCCCGTTGAAAGTGCAATAAGCCTGTGAATAACTACTAGAATAAGTAGAACTTTATAAAATAGCACTCGATTAGGCGGAAATATATGAATCCCCCTCGGTCCAAACGGCAACAAATTCACGTGCTTGCTGCGGATCATTAATGACAAGATATGACTTGTTAATAACTTGGGTATAAAGTGCCTGCAACCTCTCTTCCCCAAGCTTGTTTTTTGGCCATACACGTAGCTGACCTCCCCTCGCGGGCGTTCTTTTTTTGGCTATTTCCAAGGCCACACGCCCCATTGTCATCCTAATGTTGAGCTCTACGACATAGCGTATTCCGAGTGAACCATCCAGCTTGCGTATCACCATCGCATCCACACCTACTGGTCCCACGTAGTCTTTAAGCATGGCCCTGAGTGCCTTGGGTATTTCCTCTCCATAGACCTCGTTTATTTTTGCATCTCTGAAAAGGAATGAGCTGAGCTCATTACTGAGGCCATTACCCCACTTTGGATGAACTCTCGTGCCCTGGTAACGGCCCTTGGCATCATTTTCCATCTCCGTCATGCCGATGAAATCCACACGTCCCTCCTCTCGGATTTCATACAGTGCTGAGAAGTCAAACTCCCGCTGCAACCACGGCTCGACAGCAACGCCACCTTGATGATCCAGTATCTTCTTGAGCCATGGCATGTAATCATCACCGGCACTCACTTTTCGATGTCCGCGCCCGGCACATGCAAATGCAGGCTTCAACAAAACATCTTCCTGTTGCAGTGCCCTCTCGATAGCCGATGTAGCAGACTCAAGGTCTTTGCAGAAATCACCATACTCTTCTCCAGAGCTTTTAAGCATCTGGTTAAAACGCCAGCCCGCCTCCTTGCTCAGCCACCAATCAGGAAAATCACCACGCCATTGCCAGGGCAAATTAGGAGATATCTCATTTGCCAAGGGCTTTAGGCTTTGTGCGGCATCCGGTGACCAGGCCCACGGGCGCAAACCTCCCAGCTTCCTGCCGGACAGAGAGCCCGCTTCAATGACTTCCGGCAGATCAAAGCCCGCCTTTTTGAGGTATGCCAAATGGACGTTTCCCGGCAGGGCACGCAACAAGGCAATGTCGTCCTTTCTACACCACGCCAGGCACAGCATTTCGAGATCGTGTTCGATAGCTGCCTCAATCTTATTAGGTGCAAAAACCCTACCGGATAATTCTGCAGCCGTATGAGACTCCGCATTGGGGTTATACCAGTGCACCACCGGCGTGCGTCCACGTGATTGCTCACATACTTCCAAGCGGTTGATAAAATCCTCATTCAGGCCTGCCAACTTTCGTCCCTCCGCATTAAATGGCGCCATCCCTTTTGCTTTTGCGGGAGCAAGTGGAAAACTCAGTGACTTACTGTAGGCATTCCAATCTGTCTCACCTTGCTTTTTCCATTTCCGAAACCACTTCACGCCATGTCCTACATGATTGATCTCATCGAGATAAATCTTCTCCAGAACCTTGGCCGTGGAATTGTCCCCTACTTGGCGAAATAAAGTGGCATAGTGCTTGGAGAAATCCAAATTGGCTTGCTCAAAGGTGAGGTTGAGGCGTGTCACAAAATCCAGCGGAGTGTCCATGGGAGACACCAGTTTCCAGAAGTAATCATTGAGTGGCAAATCCCCAAAGCTGACTCCACACTCTTTCATGCGGCGTAGATACATCATGGCATGCATCTGCTCTTCCCTCATGGATTCATAAACGCCACGGCGATACTCGGCCGGAGCATCGGGGAATTTGAGAAGCACCAAAGCCATGAGTTCAGCTGCCAGCATCTCGTGATTGGCGAGAAAATGAAGCATTTTACCTCGCTCAAGATCATCACCGAGTTTGTTAATCCCAGGGAAATTGGAACGCAAAGCCTTGGCGGAAATTTTCAGCTCGTCGGGCCGACCCGGTGCGTCCGGCACTCGTATGGCCTCTCCCGGGTCATCATCGACCACACCCTTACCCCATTGCGGGGCAAGCAGCAGCTTCTCCTCCAGCGATTCCGCCAGCAGAACCCGCTCAGCCACTTCACGCATCTGCAATGCCTGCATACATGCAGAGGTAGAATGGCAGCCTCAAGAAGCAAGATAATTTCCACGAGATACCCAAATCAGGGCTTGGCAAGTTCATGCCATGCGGGCTTTGAATATGATATATTACTCGCCAGTTGCTTGCACATAAGCTAGCAAGTGGGCATGCCTACCACTGCAGATTTTGACAAGATCATACCCCGGCGAGGTACGGGTTCCATCAAATGGGACAGATTCCCTGACCTCGACCCTTACTGGGTTGCTGACATGGACTTTATGTCACCTCCTTGCGTGCTTGAGGCTCTTCAGTCACGGATAAGCCATGGCATTATGGGCTACGCTCAACCCCACAAGGGCCTCGTCAGGGCTATCAAGGATTACATGCAGAACAGACACGGTCTAAGCACCGAGGAAGATGAAATCGTTCATCTGGGAGGTTTGGTTCCCGCTCTCTCTATTGCCGCGCGCGCCTTTGGTGCTCCCGGTGATTCTGTCATGACCTGCACTCCCATTTACCCACCTTTCCTCTCCATTCATCGAGATGCCGGCATGGAGCTCATCAGCATTCCCCATATCCAAGCTGAGGGCATATGGAC
>JBDQHQ010000219.1:0-3742 GCA_040264795.1 Akkermansiaceae bacterium
AAGGATGGCAATGTCTGGGTCGTTCTTTGTCTGACGGGCTCCTTCAATGCCAATTCGCCATGGCGCGGTTGGTGTGTTCGCGTCACACCCAATGGGGAAATGATTCCCACCTGCTCGGGTATCCGCTCCCCGGGAGGCATCGGTTTCAATGCCGAGGGGGACACTTTTTATACCGACAACCAAGGCGTATGGAATGGCTCGTCCTCTCTCAAATGGCTCAAACCCGGCAGCTTCCAAGGCAACCCATCGGGCAACATCTTCTACCAAGACCAGACCGCCATCGAGCCACTTGCAAACCAGCCGACCGACGGCTCCCGCATTGAAACCGAGCGCGCACGCATTCCCCAGTTCATGCCCCCCGCCGTCGTGCTGCCCCATGGCAAAGTCGGCCAGTCTCCCACAGCTGTCATTTATGACCACACAGCCGGCAAGTTTGGTCCTTTCTCTAACCAGGTTCTGGTGGGAGAGCAGACCCACTCGGAAGTGCAGCGTGTCTTCACGGAAAAAATCAAGGGAGTCTATCAAGGGGCGGTCATCAAATGCCTCTCAGGTTTCCGCGCAGGAATCATTCCCATGCGTCTCAGTGATGACGGCACTCTTTTTGTAGGCGGTAGTAACCGAGGCTGGGCCAGCCGAGGTGGCAAGCCCTTCACCTTTGAGCGCGTGCGTTGGACGGGTAAAACCCCGTTTGAAATTCTTGAGATGCGTGCGAAGCCCGACGGCTTTGAACTGACCTTCACTGAAGCCGTTGACCCAAAAACCATCAAGCCCGAGTCATTCTCCATGACCGCATGGACCTACATCTACCAGTCCAAATACGGCAGCCCGGAAGTGGATCAAGCCACGCCGGTGATCAAGTCTGCCAAGCTGTCCGCTGATGCTAAATCCGTGCGTCTGGTTATCGAGGGTCTTGTCAAAGGACACGTCCACCATCTGACTAGTTCCGGAGTTCGCTCGGCTAGCGGCAGCCAGCTCTGGCATCAGGATGCGTATTACACGCTCAACGAAATTCCTGATTAACTGCTAGGAATTTGCTTTTTGCGTGAGGTGTTCGGAGAGGCTTTCATGGGGTGATAAGGGGGTTGTTTGGCATGCCACTCTGGGCAGCCATACAGGGAATGGGGTTAGTCCGAGGAAGAGGTCAGCCAGGGAATCGCAGCTGTGCCACGCTCTCACCACCCTCACACATTACGCCGCTTGAATAGCTCGCGGTGTTTGGTGATGCGTCCTGAGACGCGCTTGGCACCAGAGGCGGAAGCTGGAGGGCTTCAGCTGGGCGCGCTTGTGGTGGATGACTTCGCCCTCTCTCAGGGGGTTAGCTTCTTGCGCTTCATGATAGGGGAGCCGCTTTGCTGGTGCTGAGGCTTACTTGCCAATCAAGTTAAAGAAGCCGGAAATACGGCGCAGGGTCTCCAGGTAGCTGAATTCAAGGAAGTAGAACAGTGGTTTGGTATCGGCCCAGCAGGATGACTCAAGCGCGTCAAGGTAGACGTTCCGGTAGTCCGTCATGATGACATCATAATAGAATCCATGCATGAGCATGGCGTAGTCCCCGGCGGCTCGTGCTACTCTGCCATTGCCATCCTCATAGGGGTGCACGTGGGCGAGCAGGTAGTGAATACGGGCAGAGTCCTCAAGTACGCGCAGCATGGACTCCCTTGAGTCTACTTTGTTCTCCAGCAGGGAGCTGTTGATGTCATCGAGGTGTTGGAACAGGGCCTCTGAGATCTGGCGGTGGTGGGGCGGCCGGTGTTTCATGCCGCTGATGCGGACTTCTCCCTCCCGGAATTTTCCGGCCATTGCAGGGATGGATTTCTCAAACATCATCCGGTGCATCTTCTGAAACATGGTAATGGAGAATGGCTCCCGGTTTTCTGCCTCAGCTTCCAGCCACTGAAGGCATTCTTCCTGGCCTCTGAGCTCAAGGCCTGCGTGGTTGTAGTGCTTGGAGATTTCCTCCTTACCCTCCACGCCGGCGTTGTGAAGGAGGACTTGAAGGAAGATCCGGTCAACGGATTTGTCCTCGATGGCGTTTGAGTGGACTGCTTTGAGGTAGCGCAGGGCGGTCATTGCTTCCTTTCTCGCCAGCGGATGCTGCTCACCGAGGGAACGAAGTCGAAAGAAAAGATCCACTAATTCATCACGCTCTTTTTCCGTCAGCACCAGGTAGCTCATGTTAAGCTGAATCTACCGATCAAGGTGAGCTAGTCAAGTGTGAGCACGTGCGCCGGGGCTGGCTTGACAGCTCTTGGGTGGCATCATATATATACATTACGAAAGATGCATAATAACTGATAGGAATTTCCTTTTTGAGTGAGGTGTTCGGAGAGGCTTTCATGGGGTGATAAGGGGGTTGATCATTCCAGTGTGTGTTTTGTTAACTGCCGCATCGAGTAGAGCCGGGTCTCTTTTTTCTCCCATCCAACGCCGCTCAGCGGCCGCGCACCGCTCTTGCGCTTCTCCCCGAAGCGTTCCCGGGCAGCTTCGAATACTTCATTAACGAATTTCCTGCTGCCGAACGTCATGCCGTCGCTGAGATAGCGCACCTTGCAACGCAAGGTCTCGCCGACACTCAGCTTGCCGCCTCTAGACAGCACTTTCTCCACCTGATCACGTTTGAACCCCTTCCTCACCAGCTTCAGAATGCGGCGTGCGTGGGGTGAATGGGTGTCATGAGATGGAACATCATCATGGGTGAAAGGATGCAGCTTTCATTATCGTAGGATCCCATAGCCGACTTAATCCCGTTAAATGGTTACAAAAAAGGCCTTCACTTACTGATCTTATGGGATAAATTAACCATACATACCCCAGCTTCATACCCTATATGACTCAGCTCATCATCTCCATACTGAGGACGCCTATCGCGCGGCCTTTTATTGCAACATGGATCGCAGTTTGTTGCGCTCTATCCTCTTGTGGAGGCAAGAAAGAGGCTGCCTCGACGGACTCGCAAGCCACTGATGGTATGGAAACCTCTGAGGAGCCGGCCCCGAAAATGGCAAAAGCCGAGGTGGTGGATCGCTCACCTCTCCCTGAGAAAGTCACCTTCAATGCACACATCCAGCCGGTCATTTCCGAGAAGTGCTACCACTGCCATGGCCCTGACTCCAGCACTCGTGAGCCCAAGAAGGCACCTTTGCGTATTGATCGTGAGCAGTTTGCCTTTGAGCCGCGTGAGAACGGCAAGCCGGTCATCATCAAGGGTAATCCCGTCGAGTCCTACCTGGTGGAGCTGATCAACTCGGATGATCCGGAGATCAAGATGCCGCCACCAGAGGCTCACCACACCCTGACCAAACGTGATATTGCACTGATTGAGAAATGGATCGAGCAGGGGGCCGAGTATGAAGAGCACTGGGCATTCATTGCTCCGCAAAAGCCGACAGAGCCGAAAACCTCCGATCCCGAGTGGGCAACCAATCCGATTGATCATTTCACTCTGGCCACGATGCAGGAGCACAGCCTTGAGCCCAATCCCGAGCAAGCTCCGCACCGCTTGCTGCGGCGTATCTATTTTGACCTGATTGGTCTTCCCCCCGCGCCGGAGAAAGTGGAGGCATTTGTTGCCGCGCATGCAGAAGACCCGCTGAACGCGATTAACGGGGTTCTTGATGAGCTGTTCAAGTCACCTTCATACGGTGAGCAGCAGGGCAGGCTCTGGCTCGATGCCGCGCGCTATGCAGACACCCACGGTATCCATATTGATAACTACCGTGAAATCTGGCCTTACCGGGACTGG
>JBDQHQ010000220.1:0-3730 GCA_040264795.1 Akkermansiaceae bacterium
CTATTTTAAAGTTGGGCATTCGCGCTGGGGAGTTTACAAGCATCTCATGCCTAATGCGCCCACTTTGCCTGAAGCTTTACAAGCTGTAAACTGGCAGCACCCTGTCCTTGTGATTTCTGCTTTCGTGCTGGGTGCGTGCGTTGGTTCTTTTCTCAATGTGGCGATCTACCGGCTGCCACGTGGCTTGAGTGTTAACAAACCGAAGCGGTCGTTCTGCCCAGGGTGTAACAAGGAGATCCCGTGGTATCGCAACATTCCACTGGTGACTTGGCTGGTGCAGCGTGGTAAGTGTGCGGAGTGCAAGGGCAGTATTCCATTTCGCTATTTTGCCGTTGAGTTGCTCACTGCGTGTCTGTTTCTGCTGATGTGGATGACCTTCCCGCAGAATCCGGGCGAGGCGCTTTTTTACATGGTCTTGATGGCTCTACTTGTGGTGGTGGTTTTTGTCGATGCTGAGCTGATGCTCATCCCGCTGCAGGTCACTTGGCTGGGCACGGCACTCGGTCTGGTGGCGGCTCTTACGGTGCAGCACCACCTCTATCTTGATGCTGAGGCACATGGCTGGAAGGACGGCCTGTGGATGAGTGTGAAGGGTTTTCTGGCCGGCTTTGGCGGGCTCTGGGCGGTGGTTATACTAGGTAAGCTCGCCTTCGGTAAAAAGGACCTGGCGTTTGAGCAAGCCGTGGAGTGGATGCTGCGCGAGCCTGATGAAAATGCTGCCGAGGATGACCCGGCGGCGCAGCTATGCTTTGTCATTGATGGCGAGGCCCACGGCTGGGGTGATTTGTTTTACCGGGACAGTGACCAACTCATTATCGAGGGAAGTGGCTTCCGGGTGGATGGGAAAAAAGTGGATGCCAAGGGTCTGGTGATCAAGGGAGACCGGGTGGAACTCAAGGGTAAGACCCTGATGATTGAGGATCTGAAGTCACTGGAGGGCAAGGCGCGCAAAGTCACCATCCCGCGTGAGGCGATGGGTATGGGAGACGTTTACCTGATGGGCATGCTGGGCTGCTGCCTTGGCTGGCAATCGGTGATCTTCACGGTATTTGCCGCCTGCCTGTTCAGTATTTTTCTGGCGATTCTTGGCCGGCTTGGTTTCGGCCAGCGCCTCCCCTTTGGTCCCAGTTTGGCACTTGGTGCCACCTGCTGGATCTTCTGGGGCTGGCAAGCGTGGGGTTGGTACTACAGCCGCGTGGGGCTGTAGAATTTTGAATGGTGAATGTTGAATAGTGAATGAGCTCAGCTCGATGCGTTCACGGCAGCGAAGTGGCTCTACTTCAACTTCAACTCAGAACTTCAACTGCCACGTAGTGGCTTACGAAACAATCTCCGTTCCCACCCCGGAGCGGGTGAAGATTTCCAGCAGTAAGGAGTGGGGGGTGCGGCCGTCGATGAAGTGAACCTTGCCTACACCATGGTCAAGCGAGTCGAGTGCGGAGTTGATCTTGGGCAGCATGCCACCACTGATCGTGCCGTTGCTGATGAGTTCATTGGCCTCGGATCGGTTGATAGAGGCAATTAATGAACCGGGGTCCTCCGGGTCAGAGAGAATACCGGGAACATCAGAGAGGTAGACGAGTTTGGTGGCACCGAGTGCCTTGGCCAGAGAGGCAGCGGCGAGGTCCGCATTGACGTTGAGCGGTTTGCCGCTCTCTTCCTCCGCAGCGAGCGGGGAGATCACCGGTACGGTCTCTGCCCCGATGAGCTGCTGCACGAGCTTGAGCTGGCAGCCAACCGCCTCACCAACACGGCCGATGTCTACCTTGGAGCCGTCTTCACCAGTAGCCTGAATCCTGCGGCCGACAAATACTTCCGTGCCCGGGATGCCATGAGCTAAACCTCCGTAGTCCGTGATCATGTCAACGAGCCCCGGGTTGATGGTGTGAGAGAGGGTTTGCTCGACAATTTCGATCGCCTCCGGGGTGGTGACCCGGAATCCACCGATAAACTTTGCCTCCAGCCCGGCTTCTTCCATGGCGGCGGAGATGGCTTTGCCGCCACCGTGGACGATGACGGGATTGATCCCGGCCACTTCCATAAAAACGATGTCCCGCATGACCTTGCGCACCAAATCAGGGTCTTCCATGGCAGAGCCACCCATCTTGACGAGAAAGGTGTGGCCGCGGAAGGATTGCAGGTAGGGCAGGGCCTCGATGAGGACCGAGGCTTTATTGATAGGGAGCTCCAGAGACATGCGGGTATGTAAGCAGTAATTTCTGATTTCTGAATGCTAAATTTGAGGAAACACCCAGAGGTTTCCACTCAGTTAAGGCTGGTGAGTAAGTGTTCGCTGACCAGTATCCGGTTTCTTGAGTGCTTTCCCCGGCCATAGCTGGTTTCTGAGGCTGACAACATGGAGAATCCAGGCGGTTAACAATGTGGCAAGTGGAGCGGACAAACTGAGCCAATGATTGGTAAAGTAGAGCAGGGCGGCAAGTAGGCCAAAGAGCAGTGGCACAAGCAATACGACGGTCAGGATGTAGGCAAGTTGACGTTTGCTGCGGGTAAGTGCGCCAAACCAAAGACTCAGGAATGCGATGTCGAGGAGCAGGATCACGGATGCCCAGGCAGGCAGCCGGGGATAGGGGGTTCGCTCATCGGGAACGGGGTAGGAATGTGACAGGGCGATCAGCCCTGACAAGCGATCCGCAGAGAGGGTGTTGGTTGCGGTGGTCTTTTCTCCGGAAGCGTGAATGACGGCGATCGGTGAGGGCTGAGTGAGTCGGGAAGCCTCATCGTCTTTGTCTACCGGGGTGATGAGTTTCTCGGCCGGAACCGGTGTGAGTATTTGGTCAGGTTTGTCAGGGATTGGGGTTTGGCCAAATGGATCAATGGGAATGATGGGGCCGTTTTTGCCGAGGCGGATATGATTACCACAATCCACCCTGATGTCCGAGGGGCTTATTCTGTGAGCCATCATTACAGTGACGAGATCAATTGAGGGGATCAGACCCTGGCCTTCCCAGTGTGCCAGCATGGATATGCGCCCCTCGGCAGCAGGGATGCTTTCTACTTCGCTAAAACCCGCCAGTGTATGTTTGCCGCCATCTGCTTTAACGGGTATCGGGGCGTAGTTGATGAGCGGTAACTGGCGGTGGTTCCCGCTTACCTGTGACATGGGAATGAGGCTGCGCCGGAGAATGTCCGGCAGCTGCTGGGGTGTGGCCACCCGAGTCACGGGTAAGGCAATGGCAGAGTATTCGAACATGCCTAGCTGGCGCCCCAGTCCCTGGGTCTCGAGCCCGATTTGCTGGTCCCAGTTCATGCTGGTCGTCAGGATGACATCCCGGTAACCACGATTGTGCATTGCGGTCAGGATGATCGCGTAGTCGAGTGCGGAGGGAGGGCACTGCTCAAAGATTTGCTCAGGGTCATCGGTAATCTGAACCGTTTGGACGTGGCTTTTTTGGCCCTGTTTTTTGTTCAGGCTGCCAATGACGATGGTGTTTGCATCCGGATCAAGCTGATGAACGAACTGCTCACCTAGCTGATAGCTCAATGCCAGCATCACCAATGATGCGTCAAATTGTTTGAGCGCTGTGTTGGTTCTGCTCAGGTATAAAACCAAGCAACCTACTCCCAGGGCGAGAGCAGCAATACGGAGCCGAGATTTAAGATGGAGTGAAGTCAATTTGATTCGATCTCATCTAGCACAGGTATAAGGGGTTCTTCAAGATTTGATCCCGCAATTACCTCGCGCAGAATCGCCGCAGCAGTGGGTATATGC
>JBDQHQ010000221.1:0-3714 GCA_040264795.1 Akkermansiaceae bacterium
ACAAGAAATGCACAAAAATGGACAATATCTGCTAGGTATGGACAACCAATTCAGTATATGAGTTAGGTAATTGATGAGCAAAGCACCTGGCACGATGAAAAATCACCCTCCTACACAACAAGAGGAACCCCTGAGCGAAGCGCCCATGGCACAGCAACCAGAACAACACTGGCTGCCTTTCCTCAGCCCAACCTGTATCGCCTTGCTAACGACCCTCTCTCTGAACCTCGTCTGCTGGTTGTTATTCGCCTGGTTGATTACCACGGTCATGGCTCTGATGTCCTAGTCATGGCATCACAAGCACCAGGCAGGCATCTGCCACCGGGCGGCGCGACCAAGCCTTATTTTTTGAGCGCAGCTGTAACGGAGATCTCCACCAGCAGCTCCGGCCTTGCCATTCGAGCCTCCACACAAGCTCTCGCCGGGGCATGCCCCTCCGGCACCCAGGCATCCCAGACTTCATTCATGGCGGCGAAGTCTTTCATGTCCCGCAGGTAAACCGTAGCTGAGAGCATGTGCTCGCGGTCAGACCCAGCCTGGAGGAGCAGCTCGTCAACTTTCTCAAGCATCGTGGCCGTCTGCTCGGTAATACCTTGAGTGGCATCCTTACACACTTGGCCACAGAGGTAGATGGTGTCGTTGTGGATGACGATACGGCTCATGCGCTGCTTGATCTCTTGTCGCTGAATACTCATGGCGGATGCATAGCACCATTGGGTGTCTAAGCCCAAGCATGAATAATATTTTGACACTCTTTGCCAAATCTATAGGATAGTCTTTTGCAACTTTTTCATTTCTAATCCGTTGCGCCAAAACGAACCAAACAAACCATGAAATATCTCACTACCATGCTCACCCTCCTGATTTTCACGACCAGCTTGCAAGCCAATGAGGATTTACCCGAGGCTGAGAAGAAAGCGATTGTTGCTGACGCGAAGATGATGATGACCGCTTTCCAGGGCGGGGACGCTGAGCTCCTGATCAGCAAAACCCACCCCGCTATCTACAAGCTCATGCCAGGTGGTGATGAAGAGGCCTTTAAAAAAATGATGCTGCAAGCTGCCAAGCAGATCATGGAAATCGGCGTCAAGTTTGAGGGTCTGAAGTTTGAGGAACCCGACAAGGTCTACAAGTCAGGTAAGGATTCGTTGTGTTTTATCCCTATGAAAACTGTCATGACTGTCAAAGACATGAAAATAGAGAGCTCCTCATTCCTGATCGCCGCCAAGGGCGAGGCGGGTGAGTGGAAATACCTTGATGGTTCTGCACTGGGCACCAGCCCTGAGATGCTTTGGACCTTCTTCCCCGATCTCCCCAGAGGCATTAAAATTCCCGAGGTGAAAATGGAGCCATTAGAAAAAGAGCCTCTGGAAGCGGAGTAAGCCAGACGATTGGTTGATCCATCAACCACTCTTCACCCCCTCATCAGCATGAGAGCAAAACCCTTTGACTCAACGAGCCAGCACTGAAGCATTGTTACGCCACGCCTGCCATGACTTGAGTGACAGACAAAAACCCAGCCAGTAGCATGAAGAAAAACGCCCAACGCCGCACCAGGCTGCTTATTTTGCTCATCATAGCCTTGGCTTCGGCGGCTTTTCTATCCAAGCCTCTCATCCACCTCGGCAAGACCTTTTCCGGTGACAATCATCTACCGGATGAGCCCCCAGGCGGGCAGACGGATGATGCCAGCCGCTTGAACCAGACCAAGGTAAAGGAAGTTTGGCAAATCCCGGTTCAACACAAGCATCCTGAAAAGCAACTCGCCAAGCTACTCAAGCGAGCAAGCAAGGATGACTTGAGGGTATCCATCGCAGGTGCCAGGCACAGCATGGGCGGGCACACGATCTACCCGGGTGGCGTTGTGATCAATACCCTGCCATGGAATAAGATGGAGCTGGATGCCCAGCGCAAGATCCTCAAGGTCCAAGCAGGCGCCCTCTGGGAAGACATCCTGCCATACCTGAATAAGCACGGCATGTCGGTCGCCATCATGCAGTCCAATAACTCTTTCACAGTGGGTGGCTCGATCAGCGTGAACTGTCACGGCTGGCAGTATGACCGGCCACCGATTGCCTCAAGTGTGGAGTCCTTCCGAATCATGCTTGCTGACGGGAATATCAAGCAATGCAGCCGCAAGGAGAATGCAGAGCTCTTCTCTCTGGCGCTGGGTGGCTATGGATTGTTCGGGGTGATCCTTGATGTGGAGCTGCGTGTGGTCCCCAATGAGCTCTACCGGCTCGAGCAGCACATTGTGCCTGTGGATGTGTCACTCGGGACTTTTGACAACCAGATCAAGAATAAGGAGGGTCTGCAAATGGTCTACGCCCGGATGAATATCGTGCCTGAAAACCTTCTTGATGAGGTCATCCTCAATGCCTTTTACCGCATACCGCACACTGAGAATAGTGCGACCCAGGAGCTCAAGGAGCCGGGGCTCATCGAGCTCAGGCGCGCTGTGTTCCGCGGTTCTGCAGAGAGTGACTACGGCAAGAAACTGCGCTGGAATGCGGAGACCAAGCTACAGCCAACTCTGAAGGGTGAAACCATCACTCGCAACCAGCTCTTTAATGAGAGTGTCGAGGTGTTTGAGAACCGCACGGATGACACCACGGATATCCTGCATGAGTATTTTGTGCCGCGCAACCGCGTGGCCGGTTTTGTCAATGCCATGCGCAAGATTCTCAAGGAGCACCAACCCAACCTACTCAATGTCACCGTGCGCAGTGTCAACCGGGACGAGGATACTTTTTTGCGCTACGCAGACCAGCAGATGATCGCCTTTGTGATGCTCTATGTGCAGCCGAAAACTTACGAAGCGGAGGATGCCATGCAGGCTCTTACCCGGGATCTCATCAATGCCTCCCTTCAGCACCAAGGGCGCTACTACTTACCCTACCGCCTCCACGCCTCCCGGAAGCAATTCGAGCGCGCCTACCCCCAGGCAAAAGAGTTTTTCGACCTCAAGCGCAAGTATGATCCCGATGAGCTATTCCAGAATCAATTCTACCTGCAATACGGGATTGCTGACTCAGCCAAGTAGCTGGTGTGGGCCTTGAGCCTCAATGAGGTCATCAAGTGCAGTGGAGTTTTCTCAGTACGGCCTGACCATAGCCGATGGTGATGATGGCCATGAAGATATTGATCGCACACATCGAGACCCAGAAGCCCTCGAGGCTGAGCTTAAAGACGTGCACGACCAGGCTGAAGACGATGACCGGCAAGATCACCTTGCGGGTGAATGACTCGATAAAGCCATACATGGGCCGCTTCAGGGCTTGTAAGAAACCGATGTAGACAAAGCCTGCGACGTAAGACCACTGGATGAAGGTAACAATGCGCACATATTTGGTACCCACTTCGATCACCTCAGGGTCATTGGTGAAGAGACTCACCAAAGGAGTGGCAAATACGTAGAGAAGGACCGAGGCAGTGACAATAAGGTAGAGGCCGTATTTGAAGCAAAGGTGCACGCACTCCCTGACTCGGCCCATCTCCCCCGCCCCATTATTCTGGCCCACGATGGAAACGATCGCCGAGCTCAGGCCAATGGCCGGCAGCAAGGCAATTTGTTCAATCCTGGTTCCCACACCAAAGGCTGCCACGGCTGCTTCTCCGTAGAACTTGAGGAAGTAGGTGATGACGAAGAAGCCCAGAGCGATGGACATGAGGTTGAAGCTAGTGGGTATACCCTGGCGTAAAATCTGTGCGTAG
>JBDQHQ010000222.1:0-3690 GCA_040264795.1 Akkermansiaceae bacterium
CCAATACGTGGTTTGGCTTCAGATGACTCGTTGGCAGTTTGTGGTGGCTGCGATGTTTCGTCCCTTGAGGTGTTCTCCGAGACGGCATCCTGTTTAGCTTGATCGCTCATGATTCAGTAGGTGAATACTTTGCAAGTGTTTGGTTTGATGTGAGATTTCAGTAATGTTTTCAAGTTGCCCAATTTTCAGATACCGAAAAAATCGGCTGGCATCAAAATATGAAACAAAGAAAAAAGAAAAACTGTAAGTGGGTGTACTCTGGTGAGAGAGACAAGGTCATGAGACAATAGGCTTTACCGTTGTTGCGTGATCTCACTTGCTGCTGGGGCGCACAAATTCGCTATCCCTTAGAGGTGAAATCCCGGTTGCGGGAAGTGGCAGAGAAGAAAAGTTTCTGGTTAGATCAATTTCGTTACAGAAACCGACTGCCATATCGTTCAGACGTGTGGATCATGACGGAAATGCCCTTGCTTGGCAATGACTTTTTAACCCCAAAAAAAACATGAACTTCCAAGCGGCCTAGCCTTGGCTGTCGTGAGGGATGCTCGTCTGCAAAACGGTTGATTGGCTGCTTGCCGTTAAGGCGTTGGCATTTCGTGGTAAAAGCAAGAAGTCACCAGCTCCGTATTTTGTGCCGTCATCGGAACAAAGTTCACCACTGATTACAGTGACAATGGAAAAACGATCAGGTTCGGGGTTTTCAAGGATGCTACCTCCTGAAAGATCCAGGCGTTCGACTCGGAAGTAGGGACAGCTTGCCAGGGTGCTAGCTTCCACTTTGTCCATTTGAGGTTCGATATCTGAAAAATCAATACAGCGCAGGGATTCAGCTACGTGGAGCTCACGCGGTTGACCATCAAGTCCCAGACGGTTCCAATCAAAGACACGATATGTGGTATCAGAGTTTTGCTGGATTTCATAAATGAGCAGACCGGCGCCGATGGCGTGCAAACGACCTGAGGGGATAAAGATTGAGTCACCGGCTTTGGGGGTGATGCAGTGAACGACTTGGTCGACTGTGCCGCAATCGATCGCACGCTCAAAGTCAGCCTTGGTGATTCCGGCTTTGAGTCCAACGTAAAGTTTGGCACCGGGCATGGCATCGGCAATATACCACATTTCTGTTTTTGGCTCTCCGCCAAGATCAGCGGCGATTTCCGCAGGCGGGTGAACCTGAATGGAGAGCTTGTCACGGGCATCGAGAATTTTGAGAAGCAACGGAAAACGTCGGCTGCCCTCAAATCCCTGACCAAAAATTTCATCACGATGGTTTTTCCATAGCTCATGCAGAGAGCTGCCTTTGAAGGGTCCGTCACTGACAATGGATTGCTCGTTGGGGCGATCCGTCATTTCCCACGCTTCACCATAAGGGGTCTCGGGGAAGGGGAGTTTTCTGCCAAAGATATTTTCCAGCTCGCGCCCGCCCCATACACGCTCCATGTAGACCGGCTTGAAAGAAATTGCCTGCATGCTCATTGGCATACTGTAGCCAAAGCATGATTCCAATAATAAGTAAGAAAAATATTCGCATATGCTATGGGATCGCTTATTCAATACGTATGGACAGTTCATTGACAGGAGAGGTCATCCATTCATGCATCAAAGCTGAGGATTTGCACCGTGGCTATGCCGTGGGCAAAAAGCGCATCGAAGTGTTGCATGGAATCAGTCTTGATATCCATCGTGGTGAGAAGGTCTTTCTTTGTGGGCCCAGTGGGGCAGGCAAGACGACCCTGATGTATATTCTTGCTGCCCTCGAACGACCTGAGCTTGGCAAGGTTTGGATCGATGGTAAAAACCTCTATGCCATGTCACGCAGGGAGCAAGCCAGGGTGCGTAATGAGAAAATGTCGTACATTTTTCAGAACTACCACCTGATGCCTGAGCTTACAGCTCTGGAAAATGTCATGGTGCCAGCAATGATCAGTGGCAAAGACCGCTCCGACAAGGCAAGAGAGTCATTGGAGCGTGTTGGCCTTGCAAAGCGCATTGACCATCTTCCTGCTGAGCTCAGTGGCGGTGAGCAGCAGCGTGTCGCCATTGCGAGGGCTCTGGTAAATTCGCCCCAGATTATCTTTGCGGATGAGCCTACGGGTAATCTGGATTCCCGCAACGGAGAACAGGTGATGGAAATGCTCTTGTCGTTATCAACTGAGGATGGTGCCACTCTGGTGGTGGTCACGCATGATGAGGCATTGGCTGGGAATGGTGATCGGAAACTCATCATCAAGGATGGTTTGATCTCAAAAGATGCTGTCATTGTGTGAAAATTGCGTGTTCATCTCCACGAATTCATGCTTTAACCCACTGGACGCAGTATCTATTTTCATTTAAAAACTATCAATGACTGATTTCGTATGAGTGACTCGCAAAAAATCTGGTTAGACGGCGAACTGGTTGATGAATCAGAAGCTAAAATATCGGTATTTGACCATGGCTTACTTTATGGTGATGGGATCTTTGAGGGCATTCGTTTTTACAACGGGCGGGTGTTTCGCTTAGAAGAGCATGTTGAGCGTTTATTCATGTCTGCTCGGGCTATTTTACTTCAGATGCCATGGACCCAGCAGGAAGTCTGTGACATTGTCTGCGAGACGATCAGTGCCAATGGCCTGAGTGACGGGTACGTGCGTCTGGTGGTGACGCGAGGTAGCGGTGGTCTGGGGCTCAACCCTTATCTCTGCAAGAAGCCCTCCATGTTTTGCATCGCGGCTTCGATACAACTTTATCCCGAGGAGCATTACGAGCAGGGCTTAGAGCTCATTACCTGTTCTACCCGGCGTCCAAGTCACGCTACTTTGAGCCCGCAGGTGAAATCGTTGAACTACCTCAACAACGTGATGGCTAAAGTCGAATGTATCAAGGCAGGTGTGATGGAGGGTTTAATGCTCAATGATGCCGGGACAGTAGCGGAGTGCACCGGTGATACCGTGTTTATTGTCAAAAATAACGTCATTGTTACTCCTAAAATAACGGATGGGGCCCTGGACGGCATAACTCGCGGCGTCATCTTCGATCTTTGTGAGCGCCTTGATATCGAAATTGTCGAAGAAACCCTCACTCGCTATGATGTTTACACCGCTGATGAGGTATTCCTCACTGGCACTGCTGCCGAAGTCATTCCCGTGGTGAAACTTGATGACCGCCCGATAGGAGATGGTAAGCCTGGGGAAACCTTTAAGCGCTTGTTAGAGGGCTTCCGTGAAGAGGCAGCTAATACTGGCACAGAAATCTAGTGCTTTCGCCCTTGCAATGAGGCACGGGCCTTTGTGATACTGCTTTTATGCCAGTCAAAGGAGCGTTAGAAAAATACTTGGTCAAGCCAGGGGAGAAGTTGAAACTTGCTGACCGTGATACCAACGACAAATCGCTTTTTGATGGGACCAAGGAGGAGCATATTCCCTTCCTTCGTCAGCTCAGAGAAGAGCTGAAAATCCAGCAGAATCATCTCTATGCCGAGAACAAGCACCGCTTGCTTGTGGTTATTCAGGCGATGGATACGGGTGGTAAGGATGGCACGGTAAAGAGTGTTTTCTCTAACGTAGATCCACAAGGTATCCATGTAGAGCCATTCAAAAAGCCATCGGAGGATGAGTTGGCACGTGATTTTTTATGGCGCGTGCATGCCAAGGTGCCTCGCAACGGCCAAATTGTGGTGTTTAACCGCAGCCACTATGAAGATATTCTGGC
>JBDQHQ010000223.1:0-3665 GCA_040264795.1 Akkermansiaceae bacterium
ACGGCAACGGACAGCTTGACTGACTGGTCCATCATTCGAGTGGGAACACGTAATAGCCTGTTGACCAAACGAGACGGCGGTTCCCACGAATGGTTGGTCATGGATACTTACATGGACTTATTCATGAACGATCCTGAATTTGACCGTGACCTCTCCAACCTCTACAATGATATCATCTGGCACCCTGTGCCATGGATGAAGCTCAATATCGAGACTCAGTTTCCGATCGCGGCTGGCGGATCAGAATTCAGGGAATGGGCCAGCGGCATCACCTTCATGCCCAACGACGCGATCGAACTCAGCTTGGGCTATCGCCACCTCAATAGTCACCCGATCCTCAACGACACCAACCGTGTAGATTTGCGAGCTTACGCAAGAATCAATGAATCGTGGGGGCTTGGTTTTTATCAGCGCTGGGAGTTTGACGACAGCACATTAGAGGTACAACAATACAACATCTACCGTGATTTTGACAGCTGGATTGCCTCCATCGGCTTGAACATCCGGGACAACCGTAATGCCCCCGAAGAATATGGCATTATGCTCAATTTCACACTCAAAGAATTCCCCTCTGTTAGGCTCCCCTTGTCCGTAGACAATGAGTGATTTCGGAACAATAAACATGCTCCGCAGCCTCAAACCCATTTAACATAAATCACAATACATATGACACCTGAAGAGCTCACCACCAGCCTGCAATGGCGCTATGCAACCAAGGAATTTGACACTGAAAAGAAAATCCCCCCCACAACCTGGCGTGCGCTTGAAGAGAGCATGGTACTTACCCCTTCATCTTTCGGTCTCCAACCCTGGAAATTCATTACGATAACCTGCCAAAAGACAAAAATTGATTTGCTAGAGCACTCATGGCATCAGCGTCAGGTTACCGATTGCTCACACATGGTCGTGCTATGCGCTAGAGATGGCATGGATCAGCAGGATATAGAGAAGTGGCTCGACCGGCTTGCGGCAGTACGTGGTGTTTCCAGAGAAAGCCTGGAAAGCTACGCCGGAATGATGAACGGCTTCTTTGCCCACATGGATTGCCAGAAAACACTCGCGTGGGCAAAAAACCAGGTATACATCGCGCTGGGTCAACTCATGACCAGCGCTGCCGTACTTGGCATTGACGCCTGCCCCATGGAGGGAATTGTGCCAGCAGAATATGATCGCGTTCTCAATCTGGAAAATTCCGGCTTCCGCACCACCGTTGCCTGTGCCTTGGGGTATCGATCAGATGATGACAAATACGCTGAACTTCCCAAGGTTCGTTACAATAGCGCGGATATTCACGCCACCATCTCCTGTGGCATTTAATAAGATGCCCACAGAGCACTGACTAAAACCGTCAATCAGGCTCCCCCCGCAGACTTTAACCGGTCACGGTAGTGTTTGATGATTGCATTGAGCACATTATGAGCAAGGTCTTTGCTCTTGTCCTGATAGCTCACTTTCACTTGGACATTCTCCAACCTGACATTGAACTTTTCGCGGATGCGGCGCTTGGCAGACTCCATGTCGTTCAAGTCCCACTCATTGATGAGATTGAGTTCTTCAATCACGGGATTCAAAACCTCATCCGCAAGTAAATATTGTCGGAAAATATCTAATTCAAATCCTTGGGGTGCGTTCCCCATGGTTCCCTCAAATCTGTATTCCTGGTTCTGCTTTGCCTGATATTTTCTGTATCCTTTATAAGCGATGAACAGACTACCGGTTCCCACCAGCACGAGTAATATAGATACCAATACGACTGTCGTGCTGCGCTTCATGAGGCAACATTATAGGCTGACACGCAACATGCCAAGCAGATTGGCTGCCCCCTCACAGTTGACAGCTCATATCATCCAAGCCAAGCCCAAAGCATGATTCATGGTTTTTGGTTGATGTCTTTTCGCTCTTTTCGAATTGCGTGAAAGCAATTTGTCGGCATGCTCTGCTGCGTTGAGCACCATACCTGTCAATCCCTCACCTGATGATTTCTGCAGCCTCGCAGCGCAAGGCAATGTAGTGCCTGTTTATGCTCAACTGGCTGCGGATTTTGAAACCCCTCTATCTGCCTACCTGAAAATCAGCGGCAATGGTGAAGCCTTTCTTTTCGAGAGTGCTGAAAGCTCGGGAGAGAACGGACGCTACTCCATATTAGGTAACAATCCGCGTGCTGTCATCAAGGCCGAGGGCCTCAACATCACGCTACAGGAAAACGGAGAAACCCGCACATGGACGGCAAAAAACGATATCCTAGCCGAGCTAGAGCAGATCATGCAGCGCTACAAGCCTGCTCCGCATGGTGACGCCCCGCCATTCTATGGAGGAGCAGTCGGCTATCTCTCTTATGATGCGGTGCGCCAATTTGAACCCAGTATCGGTCCAGCCACCAAAGACGAATTGGGCCTCCCTGACGCCCTCTTCATCATTGCTGACACACTACTTATCTTTGATCATCGTCTGCGTAGGTTGTTGGTGGTTTCCAATGCCTTCATTGACGAGCACGAATCCCCAAGTGCCGCTTACCAAGATGCTTGTTCTCGTATCGAGACCATGATCAAAACACTTGATACAAAGCTTCATGTCCCGCCACTTAATGGACTCGCTGACTACGAGACCCCAAAGGCCACCAGCAACACCACCCAGGAGGAATACGAGCAAATGGTACTCAAGGCCAAAGAATACATCGCTGCTGGTGATGCCTTCCAGATCGTTCCCAGTCAACGCTTTGAAACCGATTTTTGCGGCTCCCCCGTTGATCTCTACCGTGCGTTGCGCCATATCAACCCCTCTCCCTACATGTTCATCCTGGAGCTGGATGGCTTCTCTCTCGTCGGCAGTTCTCCCGAAGTGCACGTCCGCGCCATTGATGGACGCATTGATATACGCCCAATTGCCGGTACGCGCTGGAGGGGCAAAACGCCCGAGGAGGATGATGCCCTTGCCGCTGACCTGTTAGCCGACCAGAAAGAATGTGCCGAGCATCTCATGCTTGTCGACCTCGCCCGCAACGATGTCGGCCGCATCTCCAAGCATGGCAGTGTCACTGTGGATGACTTCATGATCGTAGAGCGCTACAGCCACGTCATGCATATTGTTTCTAATGTTCATGGGGAGCTTGATAATGAGCACTCAGCTTATGATGTGCTGCGCGCCACCTTCCCCGCGGGTACCGTTAGTGGAGCACCGAAGATTCGTGCCATGCAGATCATCAACGAACTGGAAAAAAGCAAACGTTGCACTTACTCGGGGGCCGTCGGCTACTTTGGCTGGGACGGCAACCACGACTCCTGTATTACCCTGCGCACCTGCCTACTCAAGAATGGCAAAGCCTACGTCCAAGCCGGTGCCGGTGTGGTTGCTGACAGTAATCCCACCTACGAATACAACGAAACCGTGAACAAATCCATGGCGATGATCCGCGCCATCGGCTTGGCTAAAACGATTGGTCAAAACGATTAGTCAAACCAGTTAATTCAATCTTCACCATTCACTATTCCAATGCTCCTCGTCATCGATAACTACGATTCCTTCACCTACAACCTCGTCCAGTACTTCGGCGAGCTTGGTGCAGAGATGAAAGTCGTGCGCAACGATGCCATGAGCCTTGAAGAGATTCGTGAGCTGGCTCCGGATCATATTTGTATCTCTCCCGGCCCCTGCACCCCCAATGAGGC
>JBDQHQ010000224.1:0-3665 GCA_040264795.1 Akkermansiaceae bacterium
GCTGATTGCTGCATTATATTGCAGGAAGCGGGTAGTGAGTAATCCTACCGCATGCCCGTGAGTCATGCCAAAATAGGATGTCATCGGATAGGATATTGCATGGGGAGCTGTGGTTTTGGTGATGTTGATCGCACAGCCAGCCAAATGAGATGCTTTCGCCATCTGATCAAGCGCCTGCGGACTGCGCTCGTTAACGGCTTCTTCGATCCATTGCCATGCGAGCGTTATGGCTTCACGGGCATATTGCCGAGACTTTTCGGTGGAATGAATCGACCAGAGCGATTCGATCCCCTGACATAATGCATCGACCCCGCTCGCGGCGGCAATTTCACGGGGCACGCTTTTGAGCAGTGACGGAATGACGACAGCAAAATCAGGGAGTAAGGCGTCATGTTCGACCGAGTATTTTTTCTTGTCTTTGTAAACAACGGCAAATCGAGTCGCTTCACTGCCGGAGCCAGCGGTACTCGGCACCGCTACTAATGGCAAGGAGCCGGGGCAGAGATCTTCTGTCTGAGTTTCGACAACGGCCTCATATATGGATTGCTGGTCTGCCCAAAAAGCCTTCAGTAATTTGGCAGTATCAATAACACTACCACCGCCAATTGCGATGATGGCTTGGTAGCTTGTTTTGTGCTCAATTTGCTCAAGTAATGCGTCAACGTCCTCTGCGCGCGGATTCGCCTGAATACAGGTGAGATGTATAACTTGTTTATGTTTTAATACAGGCTGCAGAGAATCCTTGGCACCAGAGGCCTTATGCATCTGATTTCCGGTCACTAAGAGAATCCTGCTCGCTTCAATAGAATCAAGAAACTTACAGAGCTCAGACCAGCCGTCCTCACCATGGTAATATTGCTGCGTCGACATCCGTTTCCGAACTAAGTGCTTAGATACTTCATGAACGCCTCTTTTTGCTCCTTCAAGCCCATCCCCGGTCTACCAAGGTCTTCTCGATTACCCGCAGCTACTTTGATTTCAATAAGTGACGGTCCATTGGCATCTTGAATTTCTTGAAGAGCATCACCCAGCTCAGCTTCGTTACTTACAGAGCTTGCTGAAACATACCCGCAGCTTTTTGCAATATCGGTAAAGCTAATTTCGAATCCGCAAGTTGGCTGCCCGCCAACAGAACCATGGCTGGCATTGTTGAGAATAACATGGGTGAAGTTCGAGGCACCTGACTGAGCTATGATAGCCATAGATCCCATGTGCATTAACGCCGCTCCGTCACCATCAAGACAAAATACTTTTTTGCGAGTGTTGGCCAGTGCTACCCCCAAGGCGATCTGCGAGCAATGCCCCATACTGCCAACGGTGAGAAAATCACGGTCATGGTTTGAGCCGCTTTGTTCACGCAACTCATACAACTCGCGAGAGATCATACCCGTGGAAGAAACAATCGTGCTGTCACCTTCAATACTGGCTATTATGATCGCAATCGCCTGCTCTCTGGACAAAGGCAAGGCTCCTTCATCTTCACAAACTTCCGATGCGTAGGGCGTGAACGCATTCTTGCTGACAAGCAAGGCAACCGGTTTTTGCTCAGCTTCTGTCTGCGCTCTCATTTCCTTAATCAATGAAGCCGCATCAGCAGTGCTCTCTGGTAGGCGGTGATAGGAGATGCCCATTGATTCCAGCATGGATTCCGTAACCGCACCCTGTGCTATGTGCTGAGGCTCATCTTTAGCGCCGGGCTCACCTCTCCAACCTATCATGATGAGCATCGGTATCCCGTAGACGGAGTCATCTGCAAGTGAAAGCAAGGGGTTTACGGCATTACCCAAGCCCGAGTTCTGCATATACACCATCGCCGGTTTGGCGGTCCCGAGATACCATCCGGCTGCCAATGCTACCGCAGCACCTTCGTTGGCTGTAATATGATGCTTGCCTTCAGGTGCCTTATCAGCAATACACGCGCAAATTGGGCCTAACAGCGAGTCAGGCACTCCCGCAAAAAAATCAATACCCGCGCTCTGCAAGGCATTGTAAAATGTTTCGGAATCAACCACGTTTATTAGTCCTCAATAAGTCCGAGGATCTCCTGCACGGCAATGCACGATTCATCCGCTTCTTTTGAACGGCCATGTCTTAGGATGGACTCAGCCGTGTGCTTCATTGCCGGGTAGGCACTTCTCAATAGATGGTTGGCGTAAATAACGACCTTGAAGCCCATGTCGATCAAGTCGGCCTCATAGACCTGATTATAAGTTGTAGGCACCGCAACAAGCGGAGCTTTCGCAGACAAGGTATCGTAGGCTGCACAAAACTCACTGATCTCGTCAATTTCAGACCTGCAGCTATGAATCATAATCGCATCAGCACCAGCCGCAATGTAGGCCTCGGCCCTGTCGATAGCGTCCTTGACTCCCAGATTTGCAATCAAGCTTTCCAGCCGTGCAATAATCATGAAGTCCTCGGTAACCTGTGCTTTTTTACCTGCTTGGATTTTCTCGCACATCGCTTCTTTGTCGAGAAGGTCTTGCTGACGTGATGTGCCATAGAGAGAATTCTGTTTCAGCCCTTGTTTATCCTCAATGATGACAGCGGACACACCGAGACGTTCGAGTGAGCGTACAGTTTTGGTAAAATGCTCCGTGATCCCCCCCGTGTCAGCGTCATAGATAATCGGCTTGGTCGTAACATCTAAAATTTCGTTGATGGTTTGGGCTCTCGACGTTCGGTCTATATACTCGATATCGGGACGCCCTTTGGCAGCGGAGTCAGTCAGGCTGCTTAACCAGATGGCATCGAACTCCTCATACTTGCCATCATGTTCGCACTGGCAATGCTCCACAATCAGTCCGGACAATCCATTATGCGCTTCCATCGCTCTTACAATCGGCTTGGAAGCTATTAAGCGACGTAACCTGCCTAACCTTACCCCAGGGGTTATGCCCACCTCTCTCACTGCCTTATTGAGAGCCGTCGAGGACAGGCCTTCGGTGTACTTGGGCTCAACGAGTTCTCCCCCCCATTCTTTCAAAGCCTCAATGACTTGGGCTCGAGTGTTTTTTTGCGGCCCATCTTTCCAGTCGTCACCATGCACCACGTAGTCCGGCTTTAACTTCTGAAGATTGGGAACGTAATCGAGAGTCTCTTGTGCAACCACATGAGCGACACCCTTGACATTTTCGACAATTTTTTTCCGATGTTCAAATGGCAGATACGGCAAGCGCTTGAAGCTCGCAATGGCCTCATCGGTCAATAGCCCAACGGTGACTTCACCGTAGGTACGAGCAATGTCGATAATGTTGATATGCCCTGGGTGGATGAGATCTGCGCTCATTCCCACGTAGACGGTTTTGCTCGTATCGGCCATAGAAACGGTAATCAATCCCTCATTTGGTTTCGTAAAGCATACCAGATAAACAGGGAGTTGTAGGTAAAATAGCGTCGGAAAAGCCTGCGGGGCTCACGGCAAAGTCGGTAGAGCCATTCAACCCCGCACTTTTGAATCCATGCGGGTGCTTGTTTAACTTCGCCTGCATGAAAGGCAAAAGCCGCACCAATTCCAAAATATACAGCAGGAGGCAAGCGATCCTTATGCTCGGCAATCCATCGCTCCTGCTTAGGACATCCCAAGCCGACCCAAACCAGATTGGCTCCGGACGCTTTGATTTGATCGGAGATGCGCTCAAATTCATCTTCAGGCCAATTACCAA
>JBDQHQ010000225.1:0-3665 GCA_040264795.1 Akkermansiaceae bacterium
AATATAAATACAACGAAAAAAAACTATCATTTTGATATCTATATAGATCGCGAATCAGGCATAACCGCCATTCATATTGATGGTGAACGGAAATGTATTATGCAATCCAACAACCCAAATCCGGATGATCTTGGCACGGGAATACGCTTCGTTGCCAATCCAGTAAATCCAATATCCATATCGAACATCACCGTCTACCCTTGGAGTGGGATACCTCCGGAGCAAGATGTAGCTCAAGCAAGCACCAAACCAGAGCAAGCACCTGAAGACCCCCCATAACATTATTCTTCTCAATGGTGACAAAATCCCGTGCAAAGTCGGCATCATTAAGGATGACCGAATGATTGTAGACACCAAGCACACTCCAATACGCATCCCTATTAACAAAATCAGATCCATCAGCTTGGGTGACAAGCGAGAGGAACCCAAAAAATACAAAGGAGATATTCGCGCATGGTTCAAAAACGGGGGCTATGTCACTTTGAGGCTATCTTCTTTAAGTGCAGAGCGAATAAACGGCTACAGTCAGGCAACCGGGGATGTCAGCATGAAACTCTCAGCTTTCAGCAGAATAGACTTCAACATCTATGGAGTCGATGCCAACAAACGACGTGAAAAATACTTTTCCAGATAACTCTGTGCACAAAGTATTATCCCTCGATAAGCACTTGATTGTTTCTTGAGTATTTCTGATCTTGGATTGAGCAATGCAGCATCTCATTCTTGGCACAGCTGGCCACATTGACCACGGCAAGTCATCCTTGATCAAATGCCTCACCGGCACTGATCCCGATCGTCTTCCTGAAGAAAAAAAGCGTGGCGTTACCATCGAATTAGGGTTCGCTCATTTATCACTCAAGGATAAGGAACACAGATACGAACTGGGCATCATCGACGTGCCTGGACATGCTGATTTTGTCAATAATATGGTCGCAGGCGTTGGAGCTCTTGACATCGCACTCTTCATCATCGCAGCCGATGACGGCTGGATGCCACAATCAGAGGAGCATCTTCATATTCTAAATTATCTCGGCATTTCCAACATCGTCATCGCCCTCACCAAAGCCGATCTTTGCGAGGATATACCCTTCAGTATTGAGATGCTACGCGACGAACTCAGAGACACGCCGATTGCCGAGGCCCCCATTATACCAGTGTCTTCTGTGACTGGAGATGGCATCGATGAACTTAAAGCCACGCTGATAGAACACTTGAAGAAATGCAAACCCCAGCCAGACCATAAAAAACCTCGCCTGGCAATAGACCGTGCATTTTCTCCCAAAGGTACAGGCACTGTAATCACAGGCACTCTCACTGGAGGAAGTATTCATGTGGGAGATTCTCTTATTGCCCAACCGCTCGGAGCCATCGCCAAAGTTCGATATATCCAAAGCCACAATGAGGCACTGGAAATAGCCTTACCCGGCATGCGCACGGCCCTCAATTTACCAGACCTCCCTGTTGATTCTCCGGGAAAAGCAGGAGCCAAACGCGGACTTACACTCACCACTCAGGATTGTGGACACTCCACAGACACCATTGACATTCACCTGCGTCGCCTTGCAAGACCCATACCTGGAGTAAAGCCCAGGGCTTTGAAGCATATGGAAACGGTCATCATCCACCATGGTTCTTCTCGCTGCAAAGCCCGTGTAATTCTTCAAGACCGTAAGCATCTCAATCCGGGAGAAGATTGTCTGGCTCAGCTACGCCTGGAACATCCCGAGTTTATTCTCAGTGGCGATCACATCGTCATTCGTGATGGTTCACAGCAAAGCACCTTGGCCGGCGGCACCGTGTTAGATGCACTAGCCTCGAGACAAGGCTTTCGTAACCAGCCTAGAGCAGATTTCTTGAAAGCAAGGGCTGCTGAACCACACGATCCCGCAGTGTATATTCGCACCTTATTACTGAGGGATCACATTTTAGATGCGCGGGAAGCATTATTCAACCACCCCTTCCATCCTGACACGGTCGCACAAACTATCCAGAAACTACTCGCAGAGGGTAGTATGCTTCAGCACGGCGATTTCCTCATTCACCAAAAGTGGTTTAAGAAGCTCCTGGAGCAGACTGAGGCCTGTATCAAAAACTGGCACAAAGAGCATCCGGACCAGCCCGGCATACCAATCGACCAGCTGCGTGGGATCACCGGCTGCCCAGAGAGGATCCTCGAACTCCTCATGGATGAACTCACCAACAAAGGCTACCAAACCTCCGGTCAAGCGATTGCCCACCCAAGCCACCGTCTGAGCTTGCCTGATGAAATCAAAGCTGTTGCCCAGTCCATCATGACCCAGCTTGAGAAAGCAGGTCTCAACCCCCCGAACAAATCTGAACTCGCAAGCACCGCAGCCGATGATCAGGCTGTGAAGTTTCTCATCCGTTCGGGCCAGCTCATTGAGCTTGATCCCAAGATTGTGATCACATCTTCAGTATTGGATGCAGCCATTCAAAGTGTCAGTCAATTCATCACAAGCCATGGCCAGGCAACAGCTAGCGACCTACGGCAACACCTTGACTCCACAAGAAAAATCGTCATGCCCTTGCTCGAGCACATGGACAAACTCGGTGTTACGCGACGAAATGAAAATTACCGCAGCTTGGTGTAAATTTCATAACCCCCAAAGTTGCTAAGCTCAATCACCCTGAATGACCACGCTCACCCGCCTATGATGGGCGGCACGACGGTGCTCAAACAAAAAGACTCCCTGCCAGGTACCAAGTGACATCCTCCCATGAATCACCGGAATGACCTCACTAGTACGAGTCAGCGCCATTCTGATATGTGAGGGCATATCATCGGGACCCTCGTAGGTATGCACAAAATAGGGTGTATCCTCTGGAACCAAGTGGTCAAAAAATGCCTCTAAATCGGTTCTGGCTGTCGGGTCTGCATTCTCCATGATCACCAGACTGGCACTGGTGTGCTGGACAAATACGGTGACGGCACCGGTGTGAACCCCGGAATCATCAACCAGGCTTGCAAGCCTGCCGGTAATCTCGTAAGTCCCCTTCCCATTGGTAGGGACAGAAAATTCCTCTGCGCACGCACTCACAGACTCAGTCTATCACAATGTCCTCTGCCATCCAGTCGGCGATTGGGAACTTCATATCGAGATCCTTCAGCGTATCCACAATAATTCTGGCAACCACCAGGTTGCGATACCATTTGCGATCGGCGGGCACCACATACCATGGCGCGTGATCTGTGGATGTCTTCTCGATCAAGTCCTCATAGACCTCCTGAAAGTCATCCCAACGGGCACGGTCCTTGAGATCATCGGGATTAAATTTCCAATGCTTCACCACGTTATCCAAACGCGCCTGCAGCCTCTCCTTTTGCTCATCCTTGGAAATATGCAGAAAAATCTTAACAATGGTCGTGCCCTCGTCGGCAAGCATACGCTCAAAATCTACAATGTGACGATAACGTGGCTTCCAAACTGATTTCGGAAAAATATTTTTCACCCTCACCGCCAGAATATCCTCATAGTGGCTACGGTTAAACACAACGATTTGACCGTTGCGAGGCACCTTGGCATGCACACGCCAGAGAAAGTCACGCGCCAATTCATCCTCGGATGGCTTTTTAAATGGCTCTACGTGGATACCCTGCGGATCCACATTGGAAAAAACGCTTTTTACCGTGCCATCCTTACCTC
>JBDQHQ010000226.1:0-3655 GCA_040264795.1 Akkermansiaceae bacterium
CTCCAGATGCGCTCCGGCAAGTGGCTTACCCCCCGTTATTTCCATGCCATCCTCATACTCCTCAACATCTGCCCCCATCTCTTTCAAATTATGCACTACCGTTGTGATACGGTCGCTTTCCTTGACCCTCAATTCCTTGGCGTTGCGAATCACCATCTTCCCCTGTGCCAGAGCACCCGCTACTGCCAACACGGGTATTTCATCAATCAGATTGGGAACTTCCTCGGGTAAAATTTCCGTACCCTGCAAGGATTTGCCTGTTACCTTAATGTCACCGTAAGGTTCACCGCACTCTTCGGAGTGAGCTGTGTGCTTAATATCAGCACCCATACGGCACAGCACATCCAATATGGCAGTACGTGTCGGATTAAGGCCCACGTTTTTAATCGTTAAATGGGCCCCCGGCATGGCGGCAGCCGCCACAATCCAGAAAGCTGCTGACGAGATATCACCGGGGACACGGAGATTTCCAGCCTCTGGCACTTGCCCGCCCTTGACCGAGATCCGCTGACCCTCTCGATCTGAGCTCATACGGAAATAGCTCAGCATGCGCTCAGTGTGATCACGGGTTTCAGCTGGTTGAATCACAGAGGTAGTCCCCTTGGCAAACAGACCGGCCAGCAAGACAGCACTCTTCACCTGAGCACTTGCCACCGGCATTTCATAACAGATCGGCTTTAGCTCCCCTCCCGTGATATGCAGTGGCGCACATCCCGGAGAATCACCACGTGCCTCGATATCAGCACCCATTTCTTTTAACGGTGTGATAATTCTGCCCATGGGCCGTGATTGCAGTGAAGCATCACCCGTTAAAACCGATTTAAAAGGCTGCGCTGCCAAAAGACCTGCAAGCAACCTCATACCGGTGCCCGAGTTGCCACAATCCACTTCCTTGGCCGGAGGGCTCAGTATCATGCTGCATCCATGAATCATGAGAGAAGTCGGACCATAGCCGGGCTTACTCTCCAATGTTTCCTGTTGGGCACCCAGCTGCGCCATGGCATTCAAAGTGCAGATGCAATCCTCGCTAGGAAGATAGTTGTCAATGCGGCACACCCCATTGGACAAGCCTGCCAGAATCGCTGCCCGGTGTGAGATACTTTTATCTCCCGGCACTTCGAATTCAGCTTCGAGGCTGCTGATTGGCTTGACGGTAATACTAGGCATATCAAAGTTGAAACAAGGGTGAATGGTGGTTGCTCAAAACTGTATTGTGTAACGAGTCAGGATTGAATCTGAGGCTGAGCGCGTCATTTAAGTTCGTCCCTGAGTAATTTGGCTTTCTCGAGCAATTCAACCAGTGCTTCATCGCTTGAATCATCTAGCAAAGCAAGCATTTCACGCAAATACCTGATCGCCTCTTCAACGGGTTCGCGCAGTGAGTCCTTATTCATCATCAGAATTTCCGACCACATAGCCGGGTGACCTGAGGCTACCCGCGTGGTATCACGCATTCCATTACCGGCAAATTTACCATACTCAGGGTCTTTAAGACCCACAAGCGCACCGACAGATGCCAGCATGTGAGGCATGTGACTGATCCTTGCCATCACTTGGTCATGCTCTTCAGAGGTGGTCTCGTAGCATTGACAACCAATTGCCTCCCAGAGTTCTCGAACCACAGAGACATCCTGCTCAGGATGCCCGGAGTCATTGGTAATGACACATGCCGCCCCCTCAAAAAGATCTTCCCTTGCGGAATTCACCCCAGCCTGTTCTGAACCCGCCATGGGGTGGCTCCCTATGTATTTAGCCCCCGCTTCGGCAATAGCCGGGGCGAGGATATCGCGAGGAGTCGTCTTGACACTACCCACATCGGTCACAAGGACGCCCTCTAGTGAACTACTGGACATGCTTGCCTGTAAAATCTCGAGCATCGCCCCTACCGGAGAGGCCAGAATGATCACATCCGCCCCCTCGATTACCTCCTTAAGATCAGCACTCGCAATCTCAATCCCCTGTTTTTTGGCGTCTTCGACACCTTGCTGACGCCTCCCCCAGAGCGCTACCGATACTTCAGGCAAACGGGATTGGACTGCGAGGGCAATGGACCCACCCAGCAAACCACTTCCGAGTACGGCAATTCGTTTCATACAGGACAATCACTGGCAGGTGCCGGCATAAAAGCAAGAACCGACAGCTGCAAAATCAAATACTAGGCCAGATGCGGCTCCTGGAGCTGAGGCCTGGCTTCAGGGCACTCTGAACTTGTGATTCGGATCAGGGTCCTCTGGGTCACGACACAACCTTCCAGGCCCGATACCCCTGACATCTACAATATTGTTGGTGTAAGGGTTAAAAACAAATCCGGGCTTTCCTGGCACGGGGACTGCCGTTGGGTATTTGGATTTTGGAGCTTGCACAGGCAATGACTGATTAGGGTCCGTCCACTGGCCACCCTCGGCCGTTTGATTGGCTGCTTCCTGCTCAAGGCGTCTGCGATTTTCTTCGATTTGTCTCTGCTCCTCACTGGTGATAGTTTGCTCAACCTGCAACTGAGACGAGCGCTCCCCACTCGGCCTGTATGAAGCGGGATACGGGGAACATGCACCGATTAAGAAAACAACACCAAGCGGCATCATTATGCTCTTTGATAAATCCATTGTATTTGAATAGTTAATCTAGTTAATTGACCTCACCATCCACCATCGATTCCGTGGAAGTGAAAGCCATACAGACGAATACTTCACCCACAACCAAAGCAAGTCAAGTCCTAGCTATATCATAAGACGCCCACCGTATCAACTGGCACCCGAAAGCCGCCTCCTATCAGTAATATCAGCTCCACAGCCCTCCTAAGCAGCAACAAGACCCGGACGGTTACTCCCTGCCCACAAGATCCGTAACATCCTCCACTCCCGTGACAAAAGACAAGCATCTCACCACCGCACTCGAGCAATGCATGCGCGATGCCGTGGCTGGAAAAGCCCTGAGTGACGGTGATTTCAACTCTCTCGCTCTGGAGATCTTTGGCTACCAGTATGAGCACAACATCCCTTATCGAAATTTCTGCAACTCCCACGGCAGCAATCCTGACAATCTCAGCCACTGGCATGAGATTCCGGCACTGCCGACTGACGCCTTTAAAAACCAATCCTTCCCGTTGAGCACCTTTCCCATGGAGCAAGCTCAAAAAACATTCCTCACCTCGGGCACAAGCACTGAGATCAGGGGCAGACACCACTTCGCTTCAACCGACATCTACGACCAATCCATCGTTAGCGCTTGGAAGTCATTACAGCTTCCTACTCCTGGACACGCGGTGTTTTTGGTAGCACCACCCGAGCAGTCACCAGAGTCATCCCTCTCCCACATGATGGGCGTGATTGCCAAGCAATTCGCCACTGGTAGTACTTGGATCATGAGCCGCGCTGACTCACTTGATTTGGAAAAAATGCTTTCGGTTGTAGACAGAGGTGAGCCAGTAGCGCTGTTCGGCACTGCCCTCTCATTTCTTCACCTGTTTGACTCGATTAAAAAACCCATCCCACTCCCCTCTGGCAGCTGGGCAATGGAGACAGGAGGTTACAAAGGCACACGCCACCAGCTGACCAAAAGCGAGCTCTACCAAAAATTTCAGACCAAGCTCAAACTCGACCCCGACTCCATCATCAATGAATATTCGATGACTGAACTCAGCAGCCAGTTTTACACC
>JBDQHQ010000227.1:0-3634 GCA_040264795.1 Akkermansiaceae bacterium
GCAGTGCCGTATCCAATGCCAGATGTTTCTCGTAGACTTTTCCGTCGTTTCCTCCTTTGTCGTGACCGCCGTGACCAGGATCGATAATGACATAGCGGAAACTTTTGGCATGCGCCTGGGGAGCAAAGCAAGCTAAGAGGATAATGGTGTTAATACAGATAAGTCTGAGATATTTGAATGGCATGTTATTTGAGTGAGTGAATGGTGGTTTGATAGGTATGGTTCTTGGCGTCAAAGGGACTTAATAAAATCTGTTATTTGTAGACAAAGGGTGGGCGTTCAGAGACGCCGCGGACTTTCCTTCTTTGCTCTGCTTCGGCCACCGGATCGTAAGGTATTCCCCCGGCGACACGAACCTCACCGTTGGCAAATTTCATTAAGCGTAGATTACTGGATTTTCCGCGTTTGTAGTAGGTCGTAGAGAGACGTTTTCCCCCGGGAGTGATACAACTGTGCCCAAACAAGTCCGGACCAACTTGGTAGAGTGTGTGCAAATTATTCACCCCATCCAGTGCTCCGGTGGGCTTGCGAAAAGTGATGATTTTACCAAGCGGGATAGTGGCAATTTCCTGCCCCCTGTTTGCTGAAGTAACATGAGCAAAGAGCTCGATGCCTCCCCGGTTGCCGGAGAATGTTACAAGCTCGTATTGACGTATTTCGTCAGGAGCTTCCGGTACACCAATTCGTTGGCTCCAAAGGACGCGACCACCTGCGACGTTAAATCGCGCTCTGTTTGAAATAAAGCCCGTACGACCCTGTCCTGGCATGTTGACATAGGCTTGGCAGACAAAGCTTCCCATGCTGCCAAGGGCATAGGATGCACTTAACGAGACCTCACGTGCGACTGTTTTTCCTGAGGCAATCACTACGGGTCCATGACTAGCTGGTTGAACGCGGGGTATGCCACGCCCGCTGGAGGTGATATTAAAGTCAAGCCAGGGCCTGCCGTTTTCATTGCGCAGCACTAGTTGGCGACCTGCATTGTTGGTAATATAAATGGTGGCGTTGACAGATTCATTGATGAGATAGCTCTCCTTGCTCATCTTCACTTGGACTACTAACTGAGCCTGGGCCTGATGTATGGAGGCAGCAGTCAAGGCGATCACATAGATTAGTGCTGTGGCATAACAGGTCTTTAAGCGTATCATCATTGATTCATCGGTAATTAGAGGCTGGAATATTCGGTTTTATTTTCGCTGACGTGATTTGTTACAGGTTCTGAAGCCGATATCGGGGCGCCTCAGGTTACGGCTATCCACCCATTCACGTGCCCGCGCGCCGTATTTTGGGCGCAGATAGGATGCTCCGCTCACCATGTAGCGAGGTGGAGCAGAAGGGTCTGCCGGATCAAGCGTTGGTTCTTGAATCCATTCGCTGACGTTGCCTGCCATACCGTAGAGGCCGATGGCTGTTTGTGGTGTTTGATCCACGGCATTGAGCCCTGAGCCTTTAAGATTTTCAGGGTTACTCCCGGCTGAGCACGCAGCATACCAGTCTTCATAGTTTGGAAGGCTTCGGCCCTTCCATTCAGCATAGGCATGCGCATCCCACCAATCCACACCCACGACAGGGTAGTATAGATCAATACTTTGATTGTTCCACTGGCCTCCTTGTTTCGCAGCTTCGTAGAGATTCTCCCAATCATCAGGATGATGAGATTTTTTGTTGTCGGGCTGGTCCTCATGTTGATAGACCGTTTTTATATCTTCTGGCAGGGCGTCCAGAGCCCTGAGAAATTCTGCATATTCCTGGATGGTCACTTCGTGCGCATCCATCCAAAAGCCATGCACCTTGACTTGAAGTCCATAGGGCCCCGGATACTTTCCAGCCTGTATGTTGACCATGTCCGTAAGAATACGCGGCTCAGGTTTGGGCTCCAAATTTATCAGATAGGAGCCAATACCAATGATGATAACGAGACCGGTAATGATCAGCAGAGCTCTGCCCGTCAACGTGGTGGCTCGCAGGAATCGCGCCCAAGGTGAATCAATTCTCATCGTGGAGCTTTTGATCTGGCCCCCTTCAACAGGGCCTGTCAGCTGGTGTTCAATTTCACCCGATAAATCATAGATTTGGTGCCAGGTCTTCGGCTCCGCATTGTTGAGATAGGCCATGCATCCAAGCAGGGAGCTGGTGCGCGTCGAGCCCGGCTCATTATGTTGAAGCATATCTTGAAGCAAGTGGCCAAGGAGCTCTTTATCCCTTCTGGTAGCGGCTTGCTGTGGAGCACCGGATACAGCTAGATTAGAAATACGACAGTGATAATCCCGATCGACAAAAATATCATGCGGTGAAAGAGGGAGAGTGGCTACTTGCGTGGCTTCCAAATGCTCACACGCGCTGGAAACATTTTTGATGATACGTGCCACATGCAGAGGGCTGATCAACTTTCCTTGCTCATGGAGATCTCCCAGGTCCTTGCCGTTGATTTTCTCATACGCAAAAAAGCAAAGCGGCCCTTCGTTGACAGCCTCGAGAATTGAGGCAATCAGCGGATGATCCACGGCGGCTTTGATCCTGACGTCAGCTATGAATTCCGCTCTGGTCTGGTGATCATCGAGATATGCATCATCCAAGCTGCAGACAAGAACCTCACGCTGCACTGAGACCTGGGTGGCGGCCCATGTTGATGTATTCGTCCCCTTGGAAATCAGCCGGCTGATGACATAGTCACCAGCGGCTTTTCCTATCTGGAATGATGATTCAGCTTCGAGAGGCATAAACGGGCAAAAAAAGGACGTAATTTGTTTAACCTAAATAAACAATCTATACAACTAAGCAATGAACTATTTCGTGATTATCCTATGGCGCCAAGCGTGCCTTCGTTGCCTATCCCATGGCAACCCCGATGCGGGCTGAGAAACAAAAACCCCCACCAAGAAGCTTGGTGAGGGTTCTGAAAATATGCCTGTGAGGCGTTTGGAACTAGCGGGTCACGCGTGTTCTGTTGCCGTTGTAGATCACTTTGACTCGATCCCCGACACGGAAGTGCTCACGAGCGTTGGCTTCCTGAACCACGGAAATGCTGCCGCCGTCATCGAGTCTGACCACAATGTTGAGACCCGCTTTTGAACCTACGCTTTTCTGCACGTTTGAGCCGATAGCGGAACCAACCAAGCCTCCGCCGATGGAGCCCAGAGTGTTGGCAGTGCTTCCGGAACCGATTCTGTGGCCCGCCACGGCGCCAGCGCCTGCTCCGATGAGGGTTCCAGCCGTAGTGCCACCCTCAATGGTAACATTTTGGATGGAGGTGATCTGCCCCTCTTTCACAGACTGGGCGCGGCCCGCTTCGTGTTTGGAGTAGGTGTCACCTGTGTTGGAGGGAGTAGCACAAGAAACTGCCAGAAAAGGGCAGGCGAATGCGAGGAGGAGTGATGCTTTGAATGTAATTTTCATAGAGGTGGGCAAACTAACTCTGGCTCTTGGGTTTGTAAACCGAGAAAGATGTCAATACTTGCCGCCGTGTGCCCGATCCTGAGAATAGAGCGAGCAACGGAGCCCAATTGCAGCTGATGGTTTAGCGGCGGCTCAGTCAAATAAAAGCTTCCTGGCCTGCTCAAGGAATTTTGCTTCCCGGCTATCCAGCCCATCGGATGCCAAGACCTTGCCGAGCCACTCCAGAGCCAGGGAAGAA
>JBDQHQ010000228.1:0-3629 GCA_040264795.1 Akkermansiaceae bacterium
AGAGCATTTTTCATTGTCACATTTAATTCGCGAATATGGGGATGATCCTGTCCTATGGAAGAGCTTGAGAGCTGCAGTGGGGTCTGTATCTGGCCGCAAGGCAAAGCTCTCTTTTCAGGGGAAAGTTATTGCCGCCGCCTCCCTATACCCTAATCGCTGGTTAGCTGGGCTAAAATTTGGTCTTCTGGAATTAAGGCGAGTGATAGGCAATCGCTGGCAAGCATGTGAAAAGAGGGGGAAACCGCTCAATTATCTAGATTCACAAGCTGCAATGAATGCTGCGGCGACTCGATACTTCCGAGAATCGGTTAAAGCACGGGGGGTGTGTAACGTTGAGCACCCGGTCTATCTTAAAAACCCGCAGTATATGACCATCGGGGATAACCTGAGCTCAGGTCCCGGGCTTCGCCTTGAAGCTTGGGATAGCTATGCGGGCAAGACCTACTCGCCTTCGCTCACCATCGGGGATCGTGTGTGCTTCAATCATAATTGTCACCTCGGATGCATTGATCGTATAGTTATCGGTAACGATACGCTGATTGGTAGCAATGTTCTCATTACCGATCACCAGCACGGCGATCTCCGAAACCTGAAGCCGGATACGATTTACAGAGATCAGCCCCTCCATTCAAAAGGTCCGGTTGTCATTGGTGAGAATGTTTGGATTGGCGAGAATGTCTGCATTATGCCGGGGGTTACAGTGGGTTCTCATTCCGTCATTGGAGCCAATGCTGTTGTCACAAAAAACGTGCCTGAGGGGACAATTGTTGGCGGAGTTCCGGCAAGACCGCTTCAATCAATTGATCTGAATGCCCATTAGTATATGAAACTTAGCAGATCATTTACGCTTGCCTTAAAGCAGATTTGCCTAGTGCTAATCGGCTTAGCAATAGGACTGGCAATCCATCACCCTATTTTTGAACAGCCAGAGACTGAGAAAGCTGAGTGGCAAGAAGAATCAATTCGCCGCGGTGAGGAGATCTGCACATTCTTTAATAGACGGCCTATCAATGAAAATGCCTATAAGATATTGTTCATTGGAAACAGCCTCACATGCCATCCCATGAGGGGGGGGGGTATGGAGTAGTATTCATGGCATGGCTGCGACTGCCCACGAAAAAGATTACCTTCATATCTTCGTGGAACATCTTCGTAAAAAAATGCCAGATCGCAGTATCGAGGTCTTTCTTGAGACCGGAGCCGGCGTTGGTCAGGCGATAGACCGTATTGAAGGTGGAGAGCATGAAAAGCGAGAGTACGATCTAGTAGTCGTACAAAGAGGGGAGAACGATAAGGTTTTTGATGATGAGTTTAAAAGGCAATATCGAAAGCTGGTTAATATCATCCCGGCAAAGCATGGACGTCTTGTGCTTTCAGACTGGTATTATCATAAGCGGGTTGCCTTTCAGGAGAAGGTAGCTCGAGAAGCAAATGCCGAGTTTATCGACATATCGAATATCGCGCTAAATCCAGAGAATAGCGGCTATGCGGGTCCTTATAATCATAGTGGTGTTGCATCTCATCCCAATGATATAGGGATGACGAGAATTGCCGAGAGGCTCGCACATGGATTCGACCGGCTTCCCAGATCTGAATTAGGGCAAAAGCGATTATCGCCTTCACCCGAGTAGTCATTAGTGAAGCAAACCTAACTCATGCATATGACAAACATGTTACATGCTATCTGGCACGAAATACTTCACTCAACGAAATAATCTTATTCTATGACTTTAGTTTTCACCATATGTTCTTCTAACTTCCTCGCACAGGCCAAGGTGCTTGGTGATTCTCTTGCCGAGAGTAACCCCGATTGTCGATTCGTTATTGGCTTGGTAGACAATCTTCCGACAGAAGTTGATTTGGATTCGTGGATGCCTCATCCGGTAATACCAGTGGTAGACATTGGCATTTCAGAGTTTGATGAAATGTCTGCTAAATACAATATTGTTGAGCTCAATACAGCGGTGAAGCCGTTCTACATGGAGTATTTTTATGAGCAGGATGCTGCTATAGATCACGTCTTTTACATTGACCCTGATATTATGGTGCTGGGCAGTTTTTCTTCCCTCATTGAAAAACTCAAATCACACAGCATGATTGTGACACCTCACAGCTGCACATACGATGATAGTGAAGAAAATATATCGTATGAGTGGGCGATGCTGCGAGCTGGAATTTACAATTTGGGCTTTCTTGCTACCTCACGAAGTGGGGAAACGAGCGCGTTTTTAAAATGGTGGCAGATTCGCCTGCGTGAACACTGCTATTACCTTACACTGCCTGGGCTGTTTGTTGATCAGATATGGGTGACATTGGCACAGCTCTACTTTAGGGGCTTTTATGTAGAGAAAAATCCTGGTTACAACATGAGCTATTGGAATCTTTTTGAGAGGGAGCTCTCCCTGGATAGCGGAAAATACAAGGTTAATGAAAGCGAGGCTTTGATTTTTTACCATTTTAGTAGCTACAATCCAGATTGCCCAGATCGCATGACGAGTCGTGATAGTGGTGAGATAGTTGCTACCTTTGCTGAGCGGCCAGATCTTCGACCACTTTTTGACGATTATCGACAGCGGCTTATTGAGGCGGGAATAGAAGATGTCCGCCATATAAAGTGTGTATACGGGCGTAAACCTCCGGAGCTTAAAAAGACAGAGGAAAACTCCTGCAAATTGAGATTGCAAAAGTTTATGCGTGCGTTGCTGTGCCTATTACCTCAGAAGCTGAGAGCAATAATCGCAAGAGGTGCTGGCTGCATTATGGCGTGTTGTAGAGATGAGAATATTGAGAAGATGACTCAGTGAACACACGTGAGCAGAAACGTTAAAATATCTTTTGTGTCAAACAAGTCACGTGCTGCGATTGATGAAAATTTCCTCGTCTGATCGGGTGTGCACATCTCAGTCTCTCTCTGAGATATCCAAGAACTAGTAAATAAAAGCTTAAAATGTAGCAGCTCATCAAGGGCTTAGCATATCATAGCTGTATTTGATCTCATCATCATGAAGAACAAGTCCTTAGTGAGTGTCATCATTCCCAGTTACAAAATGGGGAAATACATTGGTGAGGCTCTGGAGTCTGTGGATAAGCAGACTTACGAAAACTGGGAAGTCATTGTAGTTGATGATTGTGGCCCAGAGGATGGGACAAAGAAAATCGTGGATTCGTTTGCGGCGAGTCATCCTGAACATCGGATTAAGTTTATCCGGCACGAGCAAAATGGCGGAGTAAGCAAGACCCGCAACACCGCAATCCAGGAAGCGAACGGTGACTATCTGGCCTTCCTGGACCCCGATGATTTTTGGGCTTCTTCCTATCTTGAGAAACATGTCTCAGAGCTTGATTCAGACAAAGTTATTGTCGCAACTTATACCGAATGTGATGGTGTCGATAAGAAGGGAGAGGCAACGGGTCATATTTATCGGCCTACGGTTGAACAGATTGGTGGCCTGCCAGCGAGTCTCTATTTAAACAACTTCATCATGCCGTCTGCGGTTGTTGTTAGGAAGGAAAGCGTGGTTTCTTGTGGAGGGTTTGACGAATCTCCGGAGATGCAACATGTAGAAGACTGGGATTTATGGATCCGCATGATGACTGCCGGCTCTAAGTTCAGTTACATTCCCTCAGCA
>JBDQHQ010000229.1:0-3626 GCA_040264795.1 Akkermansiaceae bacterium
GACCTGTATCGTTGCTGAGACACCACTTGAGGTGCGCCATATCGAAAAAGTCCAAGAATCGACACTCGAGGCTCAGCTCAACATTCTCTCGGAGAGTTATCCCATTAGTGCTGCCAAAACGGGACTGCTACCATCACAAGCGAGTATAGATCGTGTGGTAAAGGTATTTTCAAACAAAGAGATTCCACTCGTTGTTGACCCCGTGATGATCGCCTCAACAGGCTCAAGCCTGACAGAAGAAAACACGCTTCACGCCTTAACCCATCAACTGCTTCCCGTGGCTGCACTGGTTACCCCCAATCTCCCTGAGGCCGAAGTCATTCTGCAACGCAGCATCCAGTCCGAAGACGAGCTCGTCACTGCCGCTCGTGACATTGCCCAATGTTACGGCATCTCATGTCTTGTAAAAGGCGGACACTTGCCAGGTGATGGCGAGCGCCTCGACGTATTATGGCATGCTGACCACGCTCATCACTTTCAGCACGCATACATCGCAATACCCGACGGCATGCACGGCACTGGGTGCACCCTATCTGCGGCCATCACCGCGGGTCTGGCCCACAAGAAGGATATGACAGAGGCAGTCACCGATGCCATTGCCTACGTGCAGCAACTCATTGAAAATGCCCACACTTGGGAACATAATCATCACAGCATACGCTGCCTGGGTTGGCTTTGAGGCTCATCAGCCAATGATACCTCATTGAGATTAAATTGGTTGGGCGGATTTACGCTGAGAAATGAAGGTTTTTGGCCATAGAGCATCAAGCTCAAAGGAATAACATTGACCTCATCGCAGGTTCCTTTAAACACCCGCGCGTCAAATCTTTTCCATCATGAGCCAAGAAACCATTATCTACACCCAAACAGACGAGGCCCCGGCACTAGCCACCTATTCTTTCCTGCCTATCGTTCAGGCATTTACCAAACCATCAGGAGTCAACGTAGAGACACGCGATATTTCATTAGCCGCGAGGATTCTCTCCCAATTTCCAGAAAGGTTAAATGATGAGCAGCAAACCAGCGATGCTCTAGCTGAGCTCGGCGAACTTGCCAAAACACCCGAGGCAAACATCATCAAGCTACCCAACATCTCCGCCTCTGTTCCACAAATGGAAGCTGCTATCGTAGAGCTCCAAGCAAAGGGATTTGATATTCCAGACTATGCAGATGCAGAAGAGGTATACGCCAAGGTCAAAGGCTCGGCGGTCAATCCCGTACTCAGAGAGGGAAACTCTGATCGTCGTGCACCCAAAGCCGTCAAGGAATATGCTAAGGCCAACCCCCACCGTATGGGTGCATGGAGCCCTGACTCTCAATCTCATGTCGCCTCCATGACCAGTGGCGACTTCCGTTCCAATGAAAAATCAGTCACCGTTGAATGCGCGACCGATGTCCGCATTGAACATACCGCGACTGATGGCACCACCACCGTTCTCAAGGAGAGCACCCCACTGCTCGCAGGTGAAATCATCGATGCTACTCACATGAGTAAAAAGGCGCTACTGACATTCCTCGAGGAACAAATTGCAGACGCTAAGGACCAAGGTGTTCTCTTTTCGCTTCACATGAAAGCAACCATGATGAAGGTCTCCGATCCTATCATCTTTGGTCACTGTGTTGCCGCCTTCTTTAAAAACGTCTTCGACAAACACGGTGAAATCCTCTGCCAAGCCGGCGTTGATCTGAAAAATGGCTTCGGCGACCTGCTCACTAAAATCCCCTCACTTCCAGAACATCAGCAAGCCGCTATCATAGCCGACATTCAGGAGGCGTATTCAAATGGACCTGCGCTTGCCATGGTCAACTCTGACAAGGGAATCACCAACCTGCATGTGCCAAGTGATGTGATCGTTGACGCCTCCATGCCCGCCATGATCCGCACCTCAGGCCAAATGTGGAATGCTGCCGGTGACACGCAAGACACCAAAGCGGTCATCCCCGACTCCTCCTACGCCGGCATCTACCAAGCCACGATCGACTTCTGTAAAGAGCACGGTGCTTTTGATCCTACAACCATGGGCACGGTTCCCAACGTTGGCCTCATGGCTCAAAAAGCCGAGGAATATGGATCCCACGATAAGACCTTCGAAATCCCAGCAGATGGCACTGTTCGCATCATCGACTCCGATGGCAATACCCTCATCGAGCACGACGTCGAACAAGGCGACATCTGGCGTGCCTGCCAAACCAAAGACGCACCGGTCGAAGACTGGGTCAAACTCGCCGTCAATCGCGCCCGTGCCACCAGCTCACCTGCCGTATTCTGGCTTGATGAGTCCCGTGCTCACGATTGCCAGATCATTGCCAAAGTCGGCCAATATCTCGGTGATCACGACACCGATGGCCTAGAAATTCACATCATGACACCCGTTGAAGCAACCGAGTTCACACTCGCGCGTTGCAAGGCAGGCGAGGATACCATTTCAGTTACTGGTAACGTTTTGCGCGACTACCTCACAGACCTCTTCCCCATCCTTGAGCTTGGCACATCTGCCAAGATGCTATCGATCGTACCGCTGATGAATGGTGGCGGCCTCTTTGAAACAGGGGCTGGCGGTTCTGCACCCAAGCACGTGCAGCAATTCACCGCAGAAAATTATCTGCGCTGGGATTCCCTGGGAGAATTTTTAGCCCTGGCTGTCTCTCTCGAGCACCTATCGGCAAAGTTTGGCAATGCCAAGGCTCAGGTGCTTGCAGACGCACTCGACGCAGCGACTGGGCAGTTCTTGCTCAATGACAAGTCCCCCACTCGCAAGCTCGGCGGCATCGACAACCGAGGTTCTCATTTCTACCTAGCCCTTTATTGGGCAGATGCACTGACGGCTCAGACAGAAGATGCCGAGTTAGCCGCAATCTTTAAGCCCGTTGCCACAGCTCTCAGGGGGAACGAAAGCAGCATTATCGAGGAGCTCATTGCGGTCCAAGGATCCTCTGTCGATACCGGTGGTTACTACAAGATGAATGACTCTCTGACCAGTGAGGCCATGCGTCCCAGCCAGACTCTCAACGATATTCTGGCAAATATCTGATCCATCGATATCACCCAGCCCAGCTGTCCAATCAATCAAGCCAGCCTTCGGGCTGGCTTTTTCATGTCCTCCACCCCCCAAACATTGACAATCCATCCCGTTTCTGCCCACCTTTCTGCGGCTATTCATATTAGCCACCCTCTCTAATTTCTAACACCAACTGTCTACTAATACCATGTATGATCTCATTGTCATCGGCGGCGGCCCTGCCGGATATGTCGGAGCCATTCGCGCTGCCCAACTCGGAAAAAATGTTGCCGTTGTCGAAACGGACCGCGCCGGAGGCACCTGCCTCAACTGGGGCTGTATCCCAACCAAGGCACTTCTCAAAAATGCTGAGCTCTACCAAACACTGACTAAAAAAGCGGATGCCTTTGGTATTTCTTTCGATAATCTATCTTACGATTGGTCAAAAGTGGTTGGCCGCTCACGCCAAGTTTCAGAGCGCCTCGCAGGGGGGATCGTGTTTCTCTTTAAGAAAAAAAAAATCGACTACATCCGCGGCTTTGGAGATCTCATAGACAGCAATCATGTCGAGGTCACTGCCGCTGACGGCACCAAGCAACTCCACGAGGCAGCTAACATCTTGGTTGC
>JBDQHQ010000230.1:0-3622 GCA_040264795.1 Akkermansiaceae bacterium
CCCCCAATACGCACGACCCCTCACAAGGAGCAGGGCAGACACGTCCGGTAAATTCAGGGAAGTTGTTCGTCTTGCGTAGGCGTTCAAGTGCTTCATCCCAGCGGTCACGGTAAATGAGATCATTGAACTCAGGGATGAGGTTGTTAATTGGGCAGCCACTTGCCATGCCACTCAGATTGATGCCAGTGTGGCAGTAAGGAACTCCGCAATCCATGCAGCGAGATGCTTGCTTTTTGAGGGCGCCACTATCCGAGTGCTCGTGAATCTCCTTCCAGTCCTTGATGCGCTCAATCGGTGAGCGGTCCGGTATGGTGGCACGTTCAAATTCTAAAAATCCAGTTGGTTTTCCCATGGTTAGTAAAGTTTGTTATTCTTAAAAGGTTTTGTTGTGACTTAAGTATTAGTGGCCGACTTTGGCATTCTCTTCAAAGGCAGCAAGGATGGCATCGTCTCCCTCCAGACCGCTTTCTTCCGCACGCTTGAGTGCATTGAGAACCCGCTCGTAATCCGAGGGCATGACTTTGAGGAACTTGGCAGCTTCTTCTTCCCAGTTTTTAAGGATTTGGGTAGCTTTGACACTACCTGTGTAATCCATGTGCTTCTGGATGCGTGCCTTGACCTCATCGATTTCCTCGGAGTTACACTCAATGAGGGGATAGAGGTTGACCATGTCGTGGTTGAGCTTGGATTCAAAATCACCGTGCTCGTTGTAGATATAAGCAACGCCGCCGCTCATGCCAGCGCCGAAGTTGCGTCCTGTGCCACCAAGGCAAGTCACGGAGCCACCGGTCATGTATTCACAAGCGTGGTCACCAACTCCTTCAATGACTGCGTGAACTCCTGAGTTGCGCACGCAGAAACGCTCACCGGCAACACCTGCCATGTATGCCTCACCGGAGGTAGCACCATAGAAGGCAACGTTGCCGACAATGATATTCTCATCTGCAATCAACTCAGGTGGTGAGCATTTCGGTGGGTAGACGATAATCTTGGCACCACACACACCCTTGCCAATATAATCATTGGCGTCACCCTCAAGCTCGAAGGTCATGCCATTGGGGCAGAACGCACCAAGGCTTTGGCCTGCAGAGCCATTGAATTTGAGGTGAATGGTATCTTCAGGTAATCCAACAGCGCCGTGACGACGGCTGATTTCAGCCCCCGTGATCGTGCCTACAACCCGGTTGATGTTGATGATGTCGAGTTCGGCGTGAATCTTCTCGTAATTTTCAATAGCTGGGCGGCAAAGCTCAAGTAGAGTGGTGTTATCCAGTGCACGGTCCAGCAAGTGATCTTGTTCATGCATGGCGTAAGTGCCGACTTCAGGTCCAACTTTGGGACGATAGAGGATTTTAGAATAATCCAAGCCCCGGGCTTTCCAGTGATTGACCGCACGATTCATCTCGAGAAGATCACAACGACCTACCATTTCATTGATGGTGCGGAAGCCGAGTAGAGCCATGAGTTCACGGATTTCCTGGGCAACGAAGTTCATGTAGTTCACTACATTCTCCACCGCACCATTGAACTTGGCACGCAGGACTTCGTTCTGAGTCGCGATGCCAACAGGGCAGGTGTTCTTGTGGCAGACACGCATCATGATGCAGCCAAGAGTTACAAGAGGCGCTGTGGCAAAACCGAACTCTTCGGCGCCAAGTAGTGCGCCGACAACGACATCGCGTCCGGTTTTGAGCTGGCCGTCAGTTTCGAGAATGACACGGCTCCTGAGGTTGTTGAGAAGCAGGGTCTGATTAGTCTCTGCAAGGCCAAGTTCCCAAGGCGAACCTGCATGTTGGATCGAGGAGCGAGGGCTGGCACCTGTGCCGCCGTCGTGACCGGAAATGAGAATGACATCAGCCTTTGCTTTGGCAACTCCGGCCGCAACAGTGCCGACACCCACCTCGGAAACGAGTTTGACGTTGATGCGAGCATCGGTGTTGGCATTTTTCAAATCATGAATCAGCTCAGCCATGTCCTCAATCGAGTAGATGTCGTGATGGGGTGGAGGAGAAATAAGCCCCACACCTGGGGTAGTTCCCCGCACCTTGGCGATCTGAGGCAATACTTTGTGGCCGGGTAATTCACCGCCTTCACCTGGCTTAGCACCCTGCGAAATTTTGATTTGAATTTCACGTGCGTTGACGAGGTAGTTACTAGTGACGCCGAAGCGTCCGCTGGCAACCTGCTTGATCGCACTCTTTTTGGAGTCACCGCGCTCGTTGGTCCAGGTAAAGCGGTAGGGGTCCTCGCCACCTTCACCGGTATTGGATTTGCCTCCAATACGGTTCATTGCCACGGCAAGGGCCTCGTGAGCTTCCTTGGAGATGGATCCGTAGGACATGGCTCCAGTCTTGAAGCGTTTGACGATTTCCGTCACTGGCTCGACCTCTTCGATGGGGATTGATTTTTCAGGATCGATCTTGAATTCCATCAATCCACGTAGCGTACAAAGCCCTTTGGATTGCTCATCGATGAGTTTTGAATACTGACGGAAGACTTCCATGTCTCCCACTCTGGTGGACTGCTGGAGCAGGTGGATAGCTTGAGGGCTGAAGAGATGACGTTCACCCTCTGCACGCCACTGGTATACACCACCTGCATCCAAGGCATCATTCTCTGTCTCGCGATCCTTGTAAGCGTCGTCATGACGCATTTTGACTTCACGAGAGAGAACACCCAGGCCAACACCCCTGACACGGGAGGTCGTACGGGTGAAATAGCGGTCAATGACTTCGCTATTCAAACCGATGCACTCGAATATTTGAGCACCACGGTAACTTGCCACAGTTGAAATACCCATTTTGGACATGGTCTTGATGACTCCTTTGATCGAAGCCTTGAGAAACTTTTTCACTGCATCATCGTAAGCCATGTCGAGCTCACCATCTTCGGTCATTTGAGCGAGGTTATCGATGGCGAGATAGGGGTTGATGACATCACAGCCGTAGCCGAGCAATACTGCGAAGTGATGTATTTCACGAGGTTCCCCGGATTCTAGAACAATGGATACTTTGGTTCGCGTCCCTTGGCGAATCAGATGGTGGTGAAGACCTGCCACTGCAAGAAGAGCAGGAATTGGAGCATGCTCCTTGTTTATGTTCCGATCTGATAGAATAAGAACGTTATCACCGTGTAGGATGGATGCGTCTGCAGCTTCGAAGAGCCTGTCGAGAGCTATCTTAAGGGATTCTCCGGAAAGTTCATCGATGTTCTCTGTCCGGTCTGAGATGTCGTTTTTGCCAACGTGACCGGGGAGCTGTCCATCAGCCAGACCAGCGTCGGTTTTTTCAGGAACATAGACGATGGGCAATGTCTTTGACTGGAAGCCATCGAGGTCGATATCACGAAGGCTTGCAAGCTGATCGTTATCGATGATCGGGCTTTCCAGACGAATCATGCGGCAGTTTTCAGGCCCGGGGTGTAGTATATCATTTTCGGAACCTACGAAGGTAACACTGGAGGTGATCAGTTCCTCACGAATGGGGTCGATTGCCGGGTTGGTAACCTGAGCGAAAAGCTGCCTGAAGTAGTTGTAGAGCAGCTGTGGTTTGTCAGAGAGCACAGCAATCGGGCAGTCATTGCCCATTGCACCCAGAGGTTGGTTTCCAGTTAGGGCTGTAGG
>JBDQHQ010000231.1:0-3603 GCA_040264795.1 Akkermansiaceae bacterium
ATGAACGCCATGAACTTTGATAACGAAAAAGCCCGGGGTCACGTCAATGCTCAAGGTCATTTCAGCATGATGATCAAAGAGGTCGAAGTAAATCGCCTGAAGGATCCACCACCGCCTCCCCCGAAGAAACCTGGCGATGACAAACCAAAGCCTGAGGGACCGCCTAAAATAGGGCCCAAGCTAGATTAAACCCCCGTTTCATCCATCAACAGCGGTGGTGTTGGATAGCACCATCAACGAGTAGCCGATGACAAAGTTTTGAGTGCACATGGTTGACAGGAGTTCATTTCCTATGCAAATGGCACGTGCGTTGCTAACCAATGAGTTAGCCCACCACATCACAATCAAAAATCATGCCAAAGAAACCAGTCAAAAAAGCGGCCAAGAAAGCCGCCATCAAAAAAACTGCCAAGAAGACGGTCAAAAAAACCGCCAAGAAGGCAGCGAAAAAAACCACGAAGAAGACGGCTAAAAAAGCAGCCAAAAAACGCCCTGCTGCTGAGCTCACCAGCGATCAAATCAGTCACGCCGCCTACCTCAACTACATCGACCGCCAGAAACGTGGCATCGATGGTGACCACACCGGCGACTGGCTCGCCGCTGAAGAGCAGCTCCGCAAGAAACAGAGCTAGGCTTCCACTACATCAACCGTCCAAAAGCCAAGCCGTGTCTCCATCAGGAGATACGGCTTTTTTCATGAAAAATGCGCACAAGCTTCATCATAACTTCACAAGCTACTGCAACATTCAGCTTCAGTTAAGGCCGACATCGCTCTCACGATCAAACATAGATGCACCTGCCCGAGACCACTTATGACAAGCCACTCCATCAGTCAAAGTATGCAAAATATCCCCACACTCTGCCGCGGCAGCCGGGACCTTTTGCAAAGATGGCTGGTGAGTCATCCCGTTCACTCGCTTCGCTTTTGTATTCCAGTCATCGTCCTTGGCTGTGGTGTCTACGGCTTTACCATGGGCCTATGGAGAGGTAGCATGATGGCCACTTATGTCGGCATCAAATTCCCACTGGTTATCTTTGTAACGCTGCTCATCAACGGTGCCATTAACGGCATGTTGGCCATAGTACTCGGCAGCGGAATCGGCTTTAGGCAGAGCTTTCAATTCCTACTGGCCGGCTTTGCCTTGATGTCCATCATCCTGCTCTCTCTCACGCCGGTTGCACTGTTTATTCTCTTTCATACAGCTGGCCCGGAGCAGGCTGGAGCCCCACAGAGGCATGGCGCCGTCTTGCTGTGCCACACACTGATGATCGCTTACGCGGGCCTTGTCTCACACGCTTCCTTGCTCGGGCAAGTCCGTGATTTCGCCGTCAGCCGGGTCCAAGGCACGCGCACCTTTTATGCTTGGCTGGCGGGCAATCTCTTTGTCGGCGCTCAAGTCTCATGGGTGATGCGCCCCTTTTTCGGCAGCCCGGATCTCGAGATACAATTCCTGCGCGATGACCCGTTCAACGGCAGTTTTTACGACTCCGTATGGAAAAGCCTTATCAATCTGTCCAGTTTTTAAACAAGACACTCCCATTAAAAAGTAACACCAACCACCATCCATTATGACTGACCAACAACCACCAGAACTACCACAGAGACAAGTGCTGGAGCAAAGCGAAACCCATCCAGCCGGAGCGACCGTAGCGAATCCTGATTATGCCCCCATGGACGGCGAAGGCTTTTCCAATATATTGAGCCACCTGCTCAAAAAACCACTCAGTATTATCCATGAGATCAACAAGGGTGATAAAAACCCCGTCATCGCATTACTCATGATTACCCTCATCTGCCTTGCAGTATTTGGATTCGTTCTTGGTATTTTCAGCTCTGGCCAGCAATTGTGGATCACACCTACCAAGGTCATTGGCGGTGTGCTCTTCAGCGGGCTTATTTGCCTGCCCAGCCTCTATATTTTTGGATGCCTGGACGGCATGGATGCGAAAATCCATCACGTCGCAGGGCTTATGCTAACCTTCCTCGCCATTACCTCCCTCTTACTAGTGGGTTTCGCCCCCGTTGTCTGGCTTTTCTCCACATCAAGTAATTCGCTGGTATTCTTTGGTGTTTTGAGTCTCTTGGTCTGGCTTGTTTGCCTAATTTTCGGTCTGCGCGTCATCTCACAGGCCGCACGCAGTATGGGCAGCGGCAAGGGGAGCAATCTCAGAATCTGGGTCATCATCTTCATGCTCGTGACCCTCCAGATGACCACAACGCTCAGACCGATTCTTGGCACCTCGGACAAATTCATCAATCTGGAGGAAAAACACTTTTTTCTCGGCTACTGGTTCAAAGTCATCGCTGAGGAGAACAATCAGGGGAAGACTTCCCGAGTCCCGGAGCCAGATACTAAAGCCAAAGTGAAAGCAAAGTAGGCCTCATTCCAGAAAACCGGTCAACGGGCTGGTCGCAGAGGCATGTTCCTCCGTCTCAGGCAGTCCCATTTCATAAGCGGCACGCCCTGCCTCGACCGCAAGTCTGAAGGCATTCCCCATCCTTACCGGATCGGAAGCGATGGCCATCGCCGTATTGACCAGCACTGCATCTGCACCCAACTCCATGGCCTCAGCAGCGTGGCTGGGCACCCCGAGGCCAGCGTCGACTACCACAGGTACTGTTGCCTGATCGATAATGATCCGGATCTGGTCACGGGTGCTTACCCCTTGATTAGAACCAATGGGAGAGCCCAAAGGCATCACAGCGGCCGTTCCTACCTCCTGCAATCGTTTTGCCAGCACAGGATCGGCATTGATGTAAGGCAACACCGTGAAACCCTCTTTTACGAGAATTTCTGCAGCTTTGAGCGTTTCAATCGGATCCGGCAATAAATAGGCTGGGTCCGGGTGAATCTCCAACTTAACCCACTTGGGCAAGCCCGCAGCCTCAGCCAGGCGTGCTAGTCTCACGGCTTCATCCGCATCCATTGCCCCACTTGTATTGGGCAAAATCAGATACTTCTCCGGGTCGATAAACTTGAGAATGTTTGCCTGTGGATCATCGCCACCGCTGAGGTCAGCTCGACGCAAGGCCACTGTGACGATTTCCGATCCACACGATGCCAGCGTGTCACGCATCAGCTCGTTAGACGCAAACTTACCTGTCCCGGCCATCAGGCGGGACTGGAAGCTACGACCGGCTATTTCCAAAGGCAGATTCATTACGGAGGCAGACATTACCTGTGCATTCAGCCCATGCAAGCGCAAGGATAGTTCATTTTCATCTGAACGAGGAAAAAACTTATTTCCATGACATATCGGATTTCATACAAGTACAGATAAGCCCTCAAACTGAACTACTATGAAACACATTCCCAACATCGCTGCCGCTCTTCTTGGTCTTGCCTTCATTGTCTTCGGGCTGAACCATTTCTTCCATTTCCTCCAAGTACCCAAACCACCTGACGGATCTCCGCCGTATCTCTTCTTTGGCGCAATCGGACCAACAGGCTACCTGACCTTTGTCAAAGTATGTGAAATCCTGGGAGGAATCCTCGTTGCCGTCCCACTGACACGCAATATCGGCCTGCTCATCCTCGGCCCGATTGTCGTCAATAGCCTCGCCTTTCAGATATTTCTCACCAAAAGCGCCGGACTTTTTGA
>JBDQHQ010000232.1:0-3598 GCA_040264795.1 Akkermansiaceae bacterium
CCCAATGGCGATGGCAAGTGGTTTCGATTTCATCTTATTGATAGGTATGTTGAAGTTGGATAAGGTCCGCAAGAGAAATAGCTTAGGGTCTGATCATGCTTCATGATGACGACTTATGCGATACTTTTGATATGGGGAATGGCTTCGATGAGCTTTTGGGTGTAGGGGTGCTGGGCGTTATTAAATAACTCCTCGGCCTCACCATACTCCACCATTTTGCCGTGATGCATGACGGCAATGTTATCGGAAATATAGCGAACGACTGAGAGATCGTGGGAGATGAAGATCATGGTGAGCTCGAGTTGTTTGCGGAGTTCGAGCAATAAGTTGAGTATCTGGGACTGGATGGAGACGTCGAGTGCACTGACGGGTTCATCCGCGATGATAAGCTTGGGTTCAGGTGCTAGTGCGCGCGCTATGGCAATGCGTTGACGCTGCCCACCGGAGAACTCGTGGGGGTATTTTTGTCTGAAGCGCTGGTCCAAACCCACTCGCTCCATGAGCTCGGCGACTTTGCGCTCAAGTTCAGCTCCTTTGAGGCCGCGGTGGCGCTGTTTGATGGATTCAGCCAGGGTGGAGCTGATGGTCATCCTGGGGTTGAGGGATGCGTAGGGGTCTTGGAAAATCATCTGAAAGTCGAGCCGGCGTTTCCGGACTTCGTTACGAGGCAAGGCGGAGAGATCCTCGCCTTTCAAAATGACGGATCCGGATGTAGCAGGAATCAGCTGCATGATGGTGCGGGACAGTGTCGACTTGCCACAACCGGACTCACCAACCAGACCGAGGATTTCACCACGATTGATTTTGAGGCTGATACCATCGACCGCTTTGACCACGTCTTTTACGCCACGAGATAGCACGCCAGAGCGAACCGGAAAGTGGGTGCAAATGTCATGGAGTTCCAAGAAAGGCATAGTTCTCTGTTTAGGTTAAACGCCGGATGACCTCAGCTTTGTGTATGGTTTTTACTCCTGAGTAAATGCGATCAATCAACATGGAGGGTTTTAAACTCGAATGAGTGATTTAAAAACTGCAAAATGACCTTGTTTAAAATCCCATGGCGTCCATGTCGAAGATAATGGTGACGTCCTCAGGTGGTGGTGTGTGGGAGAGGATGTCATTGATATGCTGGGAAAGCTTTCGGGCTGAGGGCGCTAGCATCATCAGTTGGAATCTGTATTGCCCGTGTGCCTTGGTAATGGGAGCGGGTAGGGGGTCGTGGAGAACCATGCCTCCGGGTAGGCTGTTTTTGAGCCGTTGGTGGAGGTTTTGCAAGGTGAACTCAGCCCGGCGCTCATGATTGGATCTTGTCTGGATGACGGCACAGTGAGTGAAGGGCGGGTAGCCAAATTGTTTTCTGAAGTCGAGCTCCTGATCCGCATAGCCGCAAAAGTCATGGTGGCGGGCGAACTGGATGGAGGGCGAGTGGGGGGTGAAGGTTTGCACGATGACCTCCCCCTCGAGCTCGCCACGGCCAGCACGGCCGGCAACTTGAGTCAGAAGCTGAAAGGTGCGCTCACCGGCACGGAAATCCGGGATATGCAGGCCGAGGTCTGCATTGAGCACGCCAACCAGAGTGACGTTGGGGAAATGCAGACCCTTGGCAATCATCTGGGTGCCGATGATGATATCGATTTTGCGCTGGTGGAATTTTTGCAGGGTGTCCCGCAGGGCATTTTTACGGCGCATGGTGTCGGTGTCGATGCGCGCGACTCTTGCCTGAGGGAATACTTTTTTGATCACACTCTCTACCTGCTCGGTGCCGTATCCCTGGGTGCGGATGGAGGGGTCGCCACACTCGGGGCATTTCTTGGGTGGTAGCGCCTGGTGTCCACACATGTGGCAGATGAGCCTGTCATCAGCACGGTGGTAGGTGAGGGGAATGGCGCAATGGCGGCACTCGCAGACATGTCCGCAGGCAGGGCACTGCAGCGAGCGGGCAAAACCGCGGCGGTTGAGAAAAAGGATCACCTGTTCTCCCTCAGCTAACTTGGCCTCCATGCGCCCACGCAGGGGATCGGAGAGAATGGCTGGCCCTCCCTTGTGTTTCTTGCCTTCAATGCGCATGTCAACAATGCGGATGATGGGCAGGGATTGGCCGTCAGCTCGCTGGGCCAAGGTAAGCAGGTGGTATTTGCCGGTTTCGGTATTGTGATAGGATTCAAGCGAGGGAGTGGCAGAGCCGAGTAGCACCGCTGCATTTTCAAGAAGGGCACGTAGCACGGCGAGGTCACGTCCGTTGTAGCGGGGCGCGCTGTCCTGCTTGTAGGAGTTCTCGTGCTCCTCATCGACAATGATGATGCCCAGATCTGTGAGGGGTGCAAAGATCGCACTGCGTGCGCCTATGACGATACGCGCTTTGCCCTGCCTGATACGATGCCATTCATCGAAACGCTCGCCTTGTGAGAGGTGGGAGTGGAGTACTGCCACTTGGTCTTGAATGGAAGCAAAGCGGGATTTGAAGCGCTGAACGGTCTGGGGGGTGAGTGATATTTCCGGCAAGAGAACCAGCACGCTTTTGCCAATGTCGAGGCAATGCTGGGCGGCTTGCAAGTAAACCTCGGTTTTTCCCGAGCCCGTCACCCCGTGCATGAGCATGGGTTTTTCTGGCGATTGGATTTGCTCAAGAATATGTTCGAGAGCGGCTGATTGTTCCGCGTTGAGCTCAAGTGGTTTGTCCTCGAGGAACTCTTCACCCTCATCAGGATCACGGCGCACGGCCTCATCCTTGAATTCCAAAAAGCCCTGTTTTTCGAGTGATTTAACGGAAGCGGTGACCGAGCCACCGCCAAGATCCTTGAGTGACATTTGTCCACCGGCCGCTTCAAGTAGGGTGATGATGAGGTGCTGGCGTGAGGCGCGTTTGGCCAGCTTGGCCATTGCTTCTTCGTCCGGTTTTTGGCTCAGGATGACGGTTTTACGGGTCTTTTCTGAATGGGCCTCCTGACGCACTGCTTCAGGTAAGAGAGCACGCATGACAAGCTCCATGGGGGAGCCGTAATAGTGAGCGATCCATTTGCCGAGCTTGAGCAGGTTGGGGGTGATGAGAGGCTCCGGGTCGATGAGGGTATCGATCGGCCGGAGGGTGAAATGAGCCGGCATTTCGTCGGTGATATCGATAATGGTGCCAGTGGATGCCCGGTTGCGAAGGGGGATTTTGACACGGCAACCTGCCTTGGCGTCCACTCCATCAGGAATGGCGTAATCAAAGACCAGTTCAGATGGTCCGTCGATCAAGACTCGGGCAGCGGGCATGAGCTGTTTTTAAACCCGCGACGATGAACTCAAAACACCAAACTGCATTTTCTCGAAAAAATCTGTCACAAATTCTGGCGCCCAGCTCAATAGAGGGTGAATATGAGACAAGCTATGGAAAAAATACCGACCATGAAAAGTGCTGCTGACCGGAATATGAGCCGGGAATCCTTCTCCAGACTGGCGAGGGAGCAGCACAGGAGCTTGCTCGCCTATGCGCGGGCACTCACCAAGGAGGAGCACACTTCAAGGGATATCGTTCAAGATGCCTTTGTGGTCGCTTGGCGGAATCTGCAAACCTTTGATGTAACGCGTGACTTTGGTTCGTGGATGCGGGGGATCA
>JBDQHQ010000233.1:0-3593 GCA_040264795.1 Akkermansiaceae bacterium
ACAACATGCAGCATGACCATGACATAACCCGGGCAGATCCTTCCCTGCAACCGTAATTACCTGCTGCGAGCTCCATGCAAAGTGGCTTGATTTCTAGTACTGACAAGTGCCGCAGAAAATGTTACAGATGTACTAACTATTCATACTATACGCGTTATGAAAAGACTCTTGATTGCTACTTTTGTCGGGGCTTTCGTTGCATTCCTCTGGGGCTTTGCATCGTGGGAGTTGCTTCCATGGCACCAGATGGGCACTTTTGAGGATGACGCTGCCATCTCTCAAGCCATCAAAGAGAACACCCCGGAGCACGGGATCTATATGTTGCCCAGACGGGGGGCAAAAGGACTCGATGCAGAAGCGCTCACCAAGGGGCCTCTTGTTTATGCCGTTATTCGTCCGGGGCAGCTCGACCATCCGTGGATGCTCAAGCATCACCTTGTGCGCTCCTTCTTGATCCAATTATTCAGCTCTCTCATTCTCGCCGCCACGGTCTACAGGATCAAAGCCTCCCGTTTCGTCTCCCGGGCAGCAGTGGGTATCGTCATGGGCTTGTTTGCCGGAGTGAGCTCAACACTGCCTTTCTGGAATTGGTTTGAGCTGCCCAACTCGCGGGTTTTGGTTCATATTCTCGATCCTTTCATCTGCTGGACTCTTGCCGGCCTCTGCATCGCAGCCATACTCAAACCCCCCGGACCGCGTAAAATATTCACCTAGAGGTAGCAGAAGCCTGCAATTGCTGCACTGCTTTAATATCGCGCAAATCAAGCTCTGGGCTTGCACCTCGCTCAAAGTAACATCACACTACGCCTGCTTATTTCCCGCAGATATGGAGCAGCATCATAATGACATACCACGCCATATTGCCATCATCATGGATGGTAATGGGCGCTGGGCAAGCGCACGGGGTTTGCCGCGTGTGGAAGGTCATCGTGCCGGGGCATCATCAGCAAGGTCAGCTGTTGATACATGCATCCAACTGGGTGTTGAGTACCTCACCCTCTATGCTTTTTCATCAGAAAACTGGAAACGTCCTAAAAAGGAAGTGGATGCCCTGATGAACTTATTGGAGAAATTTCTCCGAGACAAACTTCCTGAAATGCTCAAGCAAAATGTCCGCTTCCACAGCATAGGCAGACATGATTTGCTCCCGGAAAAATGCCGCCGGCAAATTGAGCAGGCCACAGAAGACACCAAAGATAATGACGGGCTCAACCTGGTATTAGCTCTCTCCTACGGTTCTCGTGAGGAAATCACGGATGCTGCGCGTGCCATCGCGACGAAAGCGGTAGCGGGTGAGCTTGATCCGGCTGACATTGATAACGAGCTTTTCTCCCAATATTTATACACCTCGGACTTTCCAGATCCTGATCTTCTCATCAGGACCTCAGGAGAGCTCCGTATCTCGAACTTCTTACTCTGGCAAATCTCATACTCCGAAATCGTCATCAGCCCGAAGAAATGGCCTGACTTCCGCGAATCCGAGCTGAGGGAAGCTGTCGCGGAATACGCTCGCCGTCACCGCAGATTTGGAGCAGTCTAACACTCATCCCCCCTCTCGTTATTGTGCCAGAGACATCCACAGAACAGACCATCCTCATGGTTGACCCGGATATTGATTATCTGGAATGGGCTACCAAGCACCTCGGTGCCAAAGGACTCCGTATTCTACGTTGTGACCATGCTGAAAAAGCTGCCAAGGTTTGTGATACAACCGACGTCGATCTGGTGATAGCAGACATCGCCCTACAACCTTTTGACGGTTTGGTTTTACTTCGTCGAATTCGAGCCGCTCACCCCGGCATTCTTGTCATCCTTACCGACGGCTTTCCCACAACGAGCCAGATCATCGAGGCAACTCAGCAAGGAGCGCAGGACATTCTCAAAAAAGAATCGCTCACCTTTGAGCTGCGCCCCGTCGTTGAAAGCGCACTCCGCACACTTGAAGAACGGCGCAGCGCCGTCACGCCGGAGGCGATCGCTGGTAATCAAAGTGGAAAAATCAAGATCATCGGTAATTCCAGAGCACTTCAGGATGTGTTCAAAATCGTCGGGCGGGTTGCTCGCACAGATGCCCCGGTGCTTGTCTCAGGTGAGAGCGGTACCGGCAAAGAGCTCGTGGCCAATGCAATCCATGAATACTCACCCCGGGCTAAAAACGAAGTCATAGCCATTAACTGTGGCGCCATCCCGGAAAACCTGTTGGAAAGCGAACTCTTTGGTCACGAGAAGGGTGCGTTCACGGGTGCCATTAACCGTAGAGCCGGGTTGTTTGAGCAATGTGATGGTGGAACCCTGTTCCTTGATGAAATAGGAGACATGCCAGCCCCGGTTCAGGTAAAATTACTCCGGGTATTACAGGACGGCACCTTTTCCCGCGTGGGCAGTAACGAACTTCAGAAGTCTGATGTTCGCATCGTAGCGGCAACGAACAAAAATTTAGCGGAAGAGGTATCAAAAGGAAATTTCCGTGAAGACCTCTTCTACCGACTCAATGTAGTAGAGATCCATCTCCCTCCTTTAAGAGCCAGAGCAGATGATATTCCCTTACTTGCAGAGCACTTCTTGCGCCTCACCATCAAGCGCAACAACATGCCGCCGATGAAGCTCAGTGCTGAGGCCATGGACCATCTTAAAAACCACCGCTGGCCGGGTAATGTCAGAGAGTTGGAAAATACCATCGCCCGTGCTTGTGCCCTGGCAAGCAACGAGCTGCTGCTTCCCTCCGACATCGAGTTCACCAAGACCTTCAATGATTCGGATAAAGACGAGGAAGATGCCACCAAGGCGGCAATCGACCAGCTCGTCAAGGCAGTCCCCAAAGGTGAAGACCCTGCAGAGTGGATAGCACAGCAGCTAGGTGGTCTTGCTAAGTAGGGAGAATGAGCCTTTCTACTCCTTGCTTTGCTTCAAGCTAAGCAAGCAAAGCGCCAGGCCAAAGCTGGCGCTATTTCTTTTTTGATCTGTCAGGAACAGGATAAGCCGGCATCTGGTGAGCTTTGCCCCCGGAGATGAAATCAGCGGGGGTGCAATTCTTGCGGTATTGCCCAACTTTGTAGAAGCTTGGCTTGTATCCGGCAGGCAAGCTCGCATCCACCTTGTCCGGCACAGGAAGCCCCAGGCGCTCATGAGCAGCGTTGACAAGCAGCAAACGGAGGTTGTCATCAAGAAGGTCAATGCCAGCTCCCATCGTGCTTGTCAGCACCTTGCTTGTCTTGCCATTGGGCCACGTAAACTCGCGCGTCCAAACCACGGGCTGGGCAGGCTTGTTCTTCGCATCAAGATCTTTTGAATCAGGCTTCAGTGTTTCTGTAACGTAGCCGCGCACGAGAATGGTGGATGGCTCCTTGGGCTTGGCACCATAAACATCGGAAGTGACAAAAATCTCACCTACGCCCTTCATAATAGGATGATTCTCCTGCCCCGCTTCTGCGCGTGCCCGGCAACCCTCATACGCGTGGTGGCCGTGGTGGTTAACCCAAGTCTCACCCAGGACCTCTCTGCCAAAGCCGCCCTTCCAGTCGGGCCCTTTGTGATTAAAGCTATAGCGGGCATACTTGGCATTGTTGGGAATTTTGAAGGCATGTGTGGTAGTA
>JBDQHQ010000234.1:0-3573 GCA_040264795.1 Akkermansiaceae bacterium
CTACGGGAAACTTTCCACCGGCAACAAGCGCAAGGTGGCGCTATTGGTTGCGGAGTTTTCACTCCAAGAGAGCGGTGCCGATGTTCTTCTCCTCGATGAGCCTTTTACAGGTCTCGATACATTCTCCCGGGAAGTTTTTCAAAAGCGTTGGGAGGAAAGGCAAGACGGCGTGTTGCGCCTTGTGAGCTGCCACCCTGACTTCGATAGCATGCAGATGGATAGCTCCGTGATCATCACCGATGGGAAAATCAAGCATCTAGCAGGGGACGATATTCCGAAGTGTTGGGGTGAGCTCAAAACACAGTTGAACTGAAATCAAACGATCAATCCTAAGTATGCAATTATACAGACTAACATTGGCAACCATGATCCAGCGTAAAGTATGGATCATCGCCTTATTCTGCGTGCTACTCTTGCCTCTTATCCTGCCTTACCTAACGCCATATGAGAGCAATCCTACTTTGCTCGAACCTGCACGAGCACAAGCTGCCTGGGTATGTCTGTGGATGGTCTCCATCGCTTGGCTATTTTATCAGGCAGCTCGCTTCGGGGACGATACGGCGCGGTCTGGTCTGGGTGCGTATTTTTTAAGTTCAGGCGTTTCAGGCCTCAGTCAGATGACTCAGATATGGCTCGCGTGCCTGACGTTCCTGTTTCCTCTGGTTGCTCTTACTCTTGCAATTTGCTTTATCGGAGCCATGCCCGGTGACAGTGGGGAGGCAAAGATGTGGGTGGCCACCAATTTGCAATACGCTGCGCTTTTTCTCTTGGTGGTGACACCGCTGATGATGCTTGCCATTTCTGCAGGAAGCCGTTTCGGAAGCACCATTGGTTATTTGATTCCTCTATGCCTCAGTATTTATGGAATTTACGGGGTAGGTTACCTTGCAATGATGGCTGATGTTCAAAGTAATCTAGTGCTCGATTTGATCTATGTCATGTCACCGCATTACCACCTTGCCGACCTAACCCCTCGTCTCGTTTTTAAGCATGGCAGCATGCTCAGTGCAGAATTTCTTCAGCTCGTAGTTTACTTTGCGGGAATCAAAATGGTTCTGGCAATGATCTCAACGCTTACCTTTCAGCCTAAGGCTGCAACCTAGGTAATATCGGCTAATTTACTGCATATCAGTGACTCATCTCCTTACAATGAACTCAAAACTGACAAAATCCACTATCTGCGCAGCGCTCCTGATGGGCTTCGCGCTGTGGATTGGTATGGCGTGGAAGTTCAAGTCCGAGGATAAGCTGTCTTACGAGCCCAACGTGGCCTGTATCAAGGGCAGCCCTTACGGCAAAATTTTTGCTCTCGCGATCCAAGGGCCAATAGATCTCTATTGGCATGAGGGGGAAACACATAAGCAGCACGCCATCAACCATGATCATCACGATGGGTGCTCAGAGGGATGTCAAGGGCATCACCATGGTGTTGATGTTCATACTATTCAAGAGAGCGAGCCCCTTCAGTCCCTGAAAGACAATTTAAAAAGGTTGGAGGCTGCAGCAAGTCAACGCAACAACAGCAAACCGCTTGCTCCAATCCACAAGCAACACCTTCAGGATGTTATCGAGGGCAAGTTGCATTTGGCTTACAAGTTGGATCCTGCAAATTACGCAAACTACGGTAACTACCACCTTTACTTATCGACTAGCAATCTTGGGAGAGAGGAAGCAAACGATGCTGCGGCTCTTGCTCTTGCCGAGCAAACCTTGATTGCTTGCAAAAAAGACGGGGTTGACCCGGCCTCTTGGGTCACAGCGGCCAGTGCCGCATACAACGTGGCTGATTATATAGCTCAAAACCATCGCGATCATTCTGCCGAAGAAGCAAAAGATAGCTTGGCTGAGTTTGATCACTGCGTTGAACAATACGAATTACTTCTAATGCAAGCTTTGGATGAGGGGCACGCAATCCCTGCCGCACGTGTAGAGGAAATGAACACACGGGTAAGGCAACTCATGAAACTGCGTCAAGCTCTGGGTGTCCATATGAAGCGTTTAATGACTGAGGCTGATAATAGGGCTTCGTTTTCATCTAATCAAACAGCCACTAGTCTGATGTATCACGTAGACTAAACATAGAACATGATATCCACATCAACAGATTCCTCAGGACATCCTGAGGAAGCATCTGCTACAACGGGACTTAATGGCTCAGCAGGTGCTCAGCAAGTCGTGCCCGGAAATGCGGGTGCTGCCGGCTTTGATCCGAGCATGACTGGTGCAGAGATGCTAGCATTGATTTTCCAGACATGTGATGAAATGGGGGTTTCAGATGTTCAGATGCGTTCGAATTTGCCGGTTTACATCGAGACGAACCTCGGCATGGAGTGCCTCAATCACCTGGGTATTCTCTCCTCCGACGATGTTTACAAAATTTATTGTGAGTTGCTCCGAAACAGGGAATCTGCGAGTCACGGATTCGGCGAGGAGGGAAGTGTTGATGACCGATCAGGAAGAAAAATCGAACAGGCGGTTTCCGATTTCAGAGAGACGGCTGTGGATGATTTCTCCTGCAATGGCATTTTCATTCCATCTACGGGTAAGACATCAGGCCGTTTGCGCATACAGGTTCACCTTAGTGCCAATGGTCTGGGTGTTACCTGTCGTATTCTCAATGATTCCATCCCCAGATTGAGCACCCTAGGCATTGATCCTGACACCGAGGAGATGCTCAAGATAGCGGTTCAGCGAAGAGCGGGCTTATGTTTGGTCACTGGTCCGACTGGCTCTGGTAAGTCCACCACACTCGCAGCTATCATTGACTGGTTGAGGCGCAATCATCCCAAGCACATCGTAACGGTGGAAGACCCCGTGGAATACCAGTATCCCACTGATATGGATGATCCTAATGTGCCGGGTCACAAGATTATGGCTCCCAGTATTGTCACTCAACAGGAAGTCGGCCGGGATGTGGATTCATATCGCCAGGGTCTCAAGGATGTCTTGCGCAAAGCTCCCCATGTGATCCTTCTCGGAGAGATTCGTGACAGGGAAGCCATGGAAACATGTATGGAGGCTGCCCAAACAGGCCACCTCGTTCTCTCTACACTGCACACCACGGGAGCCGTGAAGACCATGGGTCGTATCCTGGAAATGTATCCCCGGGAAAATCATCCAGCGGTTCTTAACCGCTTGAGTGAGATTCTTATTTTCATCCACTCACAGGGCTTGCTCAGTGGCGTCAATGGCCGGGTTCTGACTTACGAATTTTTACAAAATAATGATGATGCTACCTCAAGTGCGATTGGTAGCTATGACAGGGGCTCGAGAGCTCTCGAAGATGTCATTAAACGTTCCGGCAACATTGCCTGGGACAGCAAGCTGAGAAGCCTCTATGAAGAGGGTAAAATCAGCCAAGAAACTTTTGAGAATGCGAGGATACTCAGAGAAGATACCGAGTATGTTTGATGTCTAACCATGCGTTCTTGAATATGTGATCATGATCACAAAAAAACAAATAGTACTATGAAAACAAAAAAAACTGCAACTAAACTAAAGCCAGGACTCACGCTGATTGAGATCACTGTTGTGATTCTCGTTCTGCTTACCCTGATCGCCGTGCTCTTTATC
>JBDQHQ010000235.1:0-3511 GCA_040264795.1 Akkermansiaceae bacterium
CTTCAGGCACTTGGCATTTCACTTTCGCATGTGCCAGCCCTGCGCGAGGACTTGGGTAGTCTGTTGGAGGGCAAGTGCGAGTTGACGGATCAGTTGCACGATTTCAATCAGCTGACCTCACTGCTGGAGAATGCGCTGGTTGAGGAACCGCCTGCCCACCTGCGCGATGGTGGCATCATCCGCGATGGCTGGTCTGCGGAACTCGACGAGCTGCGTGGTGCCCAGCGCGACGGCAAGGATTGGATCGCCAAGCTGCAGGAAGACGAGCGCAAGCGCACCGGCATCGATTCACTCAAGGTGAAGTTCAACAATGTCTTCGGATATTTCATTGAAGTCACCAAGACCCACTTGGGCAAAGTGCCCGAGGATTACACCCGCAAGCAGACGATGGCCAATGCCGAGCGCTACATCACCCCGGCACTCAAAGAAGTGGAAAACAAGGTATTGGGTGCCGAGGAGCGCTCCAAGAAACTTGAAGCGGAGTTGTTTGCCGAATTGCGTGCTGATGTGTGCAAGCATCTCGCCGAGCTCCAGGAGACCGCGGTCGCCGTCGCCGAAATTGATGTGCTCTGCGGGTTGGCTGATTTGGCCCAGTTGCATCGCCATTGTCGCCCCGTATTGGACGAGGGTAGGGGATATCTCGTTGAGAACGGCCGCCATCCCGTCCTCGAACAAACGCTCATTGACTCCAAGTTTGTGCCCAACGATACCGCTCTCGACCCCGAGGACTCGCGAGTGCAGATTCTCACTGGCCCCAACATGGCGGGCAAGTCGACCTACATTCGTCAGGTAGCCCTGATTTCGCTGATGGCCCAGATTGGCGCCTACGTGCCGGCAGACTCTGCCCAACTGGGTCTCGTAGACCGAATTTTTTGCAGGGTCGGAGCTTCGGACGATATCTCACGCGGTCAATCCACCTTCATGGTCGAAATGAGTGAGACCGCCCTCATTCTCAACCATGCCACGGATCAATCGCTGGTGATTCTTGATGAGATCGGTCGCGGTACGGCCACCTTTGATGGGCTCTCCATCGCTTGGGCCGTGGCCGAGCACCTGCACGATCAAATCGGCTGCCGCACTCTTTTCGCCACCCACTACCACGAACTGACGGATCTGGCTCAAGCCAAGCAGGCGGTCGAAAATTTCAATGTCGCGGTGCGTGAGTGGAATGATGAAATCATATTCCTGCATAAGATTTTACCTGGTGCGGCCGACAAGAGTTACGGCATTCAAGTAGCGCGTTTGGCGGGCTTGCCCAAGCCGGTGGTGGAGCGGGCCAAATCTATTCTCGCGCACTTGGAGTTGCACTCGACCAAGCCGGAGGCAAAAAAACAGCCCAAGGCGAAGAACACCGGGCAAGCGGCCAAGCCCGAATCAAGCCTACCTCAGCTAGATTTATTTGAATGAAAATGATTTATATTGGACTAAATGCTCTGACCAGCGAGAGGCCTTAAGCAGTTTTTTTAGAACCCATGCTTCATTGCCCCACAATCATCAACTGCCCTCGAAAATCAGGATTGCATCATTGAAAATGGCTGATTTTTCGGGATTTCATGAGCATTCACATGTGCTTGCCAAGCCTCTGCTCACGTGTTCGCGGGGCACCTCATGCGCCTCACGATTGCCTAGAAAGCAAAATTCAGTTTATTTTCAGTATCGACAATTGTAGATATTTGAACCTTAAGTCTCCTGCTTAGATTAAATAAACACACACACACACCATGAATCCAAAACACCTCCTCGTGTTTGCAACCGTTGCTGGTTTGCTTGGGCTTCCCGCGCTCGCGGCGCCCAACAGTGGCAACGGCAGTAATAACAGTAGCGGCAGCAGCAAGATAACTCTGCCCGATCCTCTATTCCCTGCTGGTGTCCTCAGCGCCACTCCCAAAGTGGTTCAGGCGGGTACTTTCCCGACTCTCAACTGGACCATCGCCTATCCTACCACGGTCTCCGACCTCGCGGCAGTGACTCCTCCCGCTCAAATCACCACTTTACAGTCCAACACTTACGTTGACGTTCGTGTCGTGGGTGTGGGTGTGACTCAAAACGGTCCAAGTCCGTCGGTTGACACCATTCCTGCGGAAATCCGGATCAGCGTGGGAGGTGGAAACTATACCCAACTCTTCTACGGTACCAATGCTGACGTGGACCCCACGCATTCGACATACACCAAAAAACACAACAAAGGCACAACCATCAACTTCGGTGGTCGCTACGTGGATGGTGACAACTGGTCCCCGTTCATGACTGGTGTGAATTCCAATGTGCAGATCGTTGCCCTTAAGAATGGCGACTCCATTCCGACCTCCTACAACCTGCCCCAGTCCGGCAATATGGCCGGCTACCTGCAGCCCTATGTCAATTCAGACAACACTGTGTCAATCGGTGCCAACAGCCTGCTTGTCATGGCGGAATACGGTGGCACGGACCGCACAAGTGCCAGCTTTGACTATCAGGACTTCGTCGCTCTGGTGAACTTCTCGGGCAAGAACAACAACGGTCACGGCAACAACATCGACGGTGTTGACTCCTCCAACCCCGGTCAGGGCAGTGGTGGACCCAATGGTGGTGTTGATCCCTCCGGCAACTTCGATGACGAGGGCCACGCCCAACATCAATAATCAATTTCCATACAAGGATTCATCAAGCGGATGTCCGATAACGGGCATCCGCTTTTTGGTATCGCCGTGTCGTGGAGCCGGCTTGGCACGCAGTGATTGGCAGCAGTCGGCAACCTGATCCAGCGGCCTAGTCCATTGGGGTTCGCGTCGTTCAGGAGGCTGGCTTCCTTACCCCCAAGAAGGCGCTTTTATGAGCCGTAGCCCCGGGTAATTCTTGATCACTTGAATGAAGTGGATTTTGTTTTCCTTATCGTGATCCCCCATCTCATGGAGGATGCAGTCATGCTCTGTGATGCCCGGTGCGGGAGTGTTGGATCATCAAGAAATACTCGCGGCAAGTTGCAGCCATGCCGGGTAGCAGGCAGGATGTTGGGCGTACTAAGCCTTTCTCACTAAGTAAACCAAATCGCGTTTCCTGAGTTGGTGGGATATATTCATTATCTGCGCCAAATGATCAATGCATGGCCGGTTTTATGAGAAGATTGGCCAATTAAAGAGAAAGGCGGATGCCCTCGTGGACATCCGCCATGTGAATGATACACCGCTAGTCGATCAGATGCAGTCGTTGATGATGCTTTCGATCACTTCTTGGCGGCCGCTGGCGACCATGGGCTCTTGATTGGAGAGCGCGTATTTCTCCAGATCGGCGAGCGAGGTCTTGCCGGATTCGATGTCTGCTCCGATGCCGCTGTCGAAGGTCGCGTAGCGTTCTTTGATGAAGGCATCCACGCGGCCGTCCTGGCGCACCTTGTCTGCGATCTTGAGGCCGCGGGCGAAGGCGTCCATGCCAGCGATGTGAGCGTGGACCAGATCGATGGCTTCCCAACTCTCGCGGCGACGTTTGGCGTCGAAGTTGAGGCCGCCCGTGGTGAAGCCGCCCATTTTCATGA
>JBDQHQ010000236.1:0-3481 GCA_040264795.1 Akkermansiaceae bacterium
ACTAGAACCATAAGTTATAAACAGTCGTAAGGGAATTACAAAACGGTGCTGGGAAGTGCCCAAATTGCACATTAGTTTAAAAGAACCAAATGGGAAGCCGACATCTGATGTCAAACTTGAAAACCTGACACAAAATGAAGTTCAAGCTGAGGGCGATCTTTTCGGGCTCGAAAATGAAGCCGCTGACACACCTGAAAAACCGGCTAAAAAACGGGGCAAAAAAAAGCAGCTCAAGATGTCACTCATCCCCGTCAGTGAGCTTGCCGAATACGCTGCCGAGGACGCAGACATCACCCTGCAAATTGCAGACAAACTTCAGCCCGCGCTTGAAGAGTGTAATCAAATCTCGATCTATCAAGATATTGAAGCCCCCTTGTTACCCGTGCTCACTGCCATGGAAAACGAGGGCATTGCCATGGATGTGATGGCGCTGAAAGAAATCGGCAATACCCTGGCCAAACGTATCTCCAACCTATCTCAGGAAATCACCACCGCTGCCGGGCGCGATTTTAATTTAAACTCACCCAAGCAACTTGGAGAAATCCTCTTCGGGGAAATGCAGCTGGTTGAAAAACCCAAGAAAACCAAAACAGGCCAGTACAAGACTGATGAGCAGACGCTGGCATCACTCGCCCTCAAGCACCCGATTATTGCCAACATTTTAAACTACCGCGAGGCAAGCAAACTCAAATCCACCTACGTCGACGCTCTGCCTTCCCATGTTTCTGCCCGCACAGGCCGCGTTCACACCCATTTCCACCAGTTGCTGACCTCAACGGGGCGGCTCGCATCCAGTGACCCCAACCTACAGAACATACCGGTTCGCTCTGAAGCGGGCCGGGAAATCCGCAAAGCCTTTGTGCCACGGGATGCTGATCATACCCTGCTCGCCGCGGATTACTCCCAGGTCGAGCTTCGTGTTATGGCAGCACTCTCCGGGGATGAGTCCATGATCCAAGCCATCAAAGAGGAGCTCGACATCCACTCAGCAACCGCCGCGAAGGTATTCAGCACGAGCATTGATGAGGTAACTTCTGAAATGCGCCGTAGTGCTAAAATGGTCAACTTCGGCATCATTTATGGCATTTCCGCGTTTGGCTTGTCCCAGCGCCTCGGCATTGGTCGCACAGAAGCCAAGGAAATCATCGATACCTACTTCAAGCAATATCCAGGTATTAAGGACTACATGGACAACACGATCGAGTCCGCCACAAAAAACGGCTATGTTACCACCCTGACGGGACGCAAATGTTGGATCAGAAACATCGACTCAAAAAATGGAACCATCCGCAGCGGAGCTGAGCGTGCGGCCATCAACGCTCCCGTCCAGGGCTCTGCCGCGGACATGATTAAAATCGCCATGATCCAGGTTGACGAGCTACTGACCCAGGAAAAAGCCAACACAAAACTGATTCTACAGGTCCATGACGAGCTTCTTTTTGACCTGCATCTCAGTGAACAAGAATCACTCACCCCGAAGATCATCAGTGAAATGGAAACCGCAATGGCCCTGCCCCACAGCATTCCCTGCAAAGTTGACACGGGCACCGGTTCCAACTGGCTTGAGGCCCATTAATCCACCCGGAACGGATCTATACAACCTCTTTGCGCTGCACTTCGATTTCACCCAAAATGCTGTCTTGCCTGATCCTGAACTGATTCATCTTCATCAGCTCGAGGATGGCTAAAAAGGTGACAATCACCTCCGTTTTCGAGGTGGCCTCGGCGAACAAGGAGGAAAACTGCACGCTTCCTCCAGGATTCATGCTGCCTAGCAAATACTCGATCTTGTCAGCGACGGTGTAACGGTCATCGACAATATCTCCAAGATCGGTGGATTCCTCGAAGCGCTTGAGCACATTCTGAAACGCACGGATCAGGTCAAAAATGTTTACATCGGGCAGAGGCTCATCTTCATCAGCTGGTGGCGCCACCTTTTCCGGGACATGAGCAAAGAGATCTTCCTGCTCGGTCTCCTTGCGCGACAAAAACCCGGCTGCATCTTTGAATTTCTTGTATTCAATAAGTTGGCGAATCAACTCCCAGCGAGGATCATCCTCCTCCATATCTTCCTCGGGCGGCTGGACTGACTTGGGCAGCAAAGTCCTGCTTTTGATATACATCAGGTTCGCGGCCATGACGATAAACTCTGAGGCCAGATCAATGTTGAGCATCTTGAAAGTATCAATGTAATCGAGATACTGTTTGGTGATGCGCTCAATGGAAATGGTGTGGATGTCGACCTCGTCTTTTTTGATGAGATAAAGCAGAAGGTCCAGAGGACCCTCAAAAATATCCAGCCTGACTTTGTAATCTGCACTTTCCACGTGCCCAAATAGGTATGACATAGCGCCATCCCAAGCGAGAAAAATCTTACCAGCCAGACCAGATCAACGGCAACCACGGTATCCATGACCCCGATAGTGGCCGTGGTGCCCATACCTGTGGTGGCTCGAGTGGTGGTGCCTGTCGTCCTTGCCTGCAGCGTAGGCCACTGCTCCGATTGCTACTGCACCAATCGCAGCCGCTGCCGGATCCACTGTTTGCACAGGCCTCCCATAGCGGTCATACGTCGTGACACAATTCGACAAAAGCAAAGCCGATGCAATGCCGGCGACCGTAAGTTTAACCCATGAATGATTGCGTTCCATACATGGATAGACGGGATTGGTATCCGTTTATTCACCAGAAAACCGATTATTTTGTATGGGCTCGGCAGTGCCTGATGCGGCTGCTATCGAGGGAAAACCAAGTTGCTTGCATCTAATCCTCTCTCGCCCCATGCTGTATCCGCACCCCCTTCAAAGAGTTGCTTTCCGTTCTTCAAAACAGCATCCCCTTGATCATTGATCGGATATGTCCTCACCGAGCCATCAACATGCAAAACGAGGGCACGTCCTCTGAATGGCTTCGGATCAAACTTGAATCCCTTGCCCGTCATCGGTGCCATTAACAGAGGCAAAGCCGAGTCGCTTGCGATCGACAAACCCTTGTAATAGGCAAATCCGCACTCACCTGCCTCAAGGGTCTTCTCCCTGCTTGCCGTATTATTGTCCGCTTGCTTTGCCAGTGCCGAGCCCCCCTTAACATAAAAAAGGTCCTCCATTTTAGTATATCCCCCTGCAATAAGCTGTGCCAGGTAATCGTTGGAATGCTTCCCCTTGTAGCCGGCAAGATCACCAACCGCAGTTTTATCATTGGGAAACTCTCCGAAATCCTGATCAAACTCAAACATCAGTAGATACAGCTGCTTGGCATTATTCATAGCGGCCGCAAGATGAGCCTTGGACTTGCTTTTCATGAGTAAGCCAAGGTAGTCCGCACCCTGTTTTTGTGCGCAGACATTAGTCAGCAAACTCGTGAGAATTATTACGCCCATGGCCATGCTAGCCAAGCCCCTCGCCCGGCGACTGGTTACAAACCTGTTTTCAAAAATCATAATGCGCATAAATACCACAAAGCCGTCACGGTGCGAGAACGA
>JBDQHQ010000237.1:0-3446 GCA_040264795.1 Akkermansiaceae bacterium
GATGTATCGTTATTCAATGCGGAATCAAAAGTCAAAACACCGCACATGGACGCGCTGGCTGAGGCCGGTGTCTGGGCCACGGATGCGCACTCCCCCAGTACCGTGTGCAGCCCGAGCCGCTACGCCATGCTGACGGGGCGTTATTCGTGGCGCAGAAAAATTGGGCGTCTCAACCCGTGGAAAGAATCCGCCATTGATCAAGATCGCGTCACGCTTCCAAAAATCCTGAATAGCAAGGGCTATTTTACCGCATGTGTTGGCAAGTGGCACCTCGGCTTTGACTGGCCGTGGAAGGGTGGCAAAAAGCCACCTAAGTCCGTCATCGGTGGAGGAACCAGCACCGCGACCTGCGACATGTTTGACTGGAGCAAGCCCATCAAAGGCGGCCCGTTAGGAGCTGGGTTTGATTACTATTTTGGCGATGATGTGCCCAATATGCCACCATACGCGTTCATAGAAAATGACCGCCTAACCTGCGACCCAGTAGATGTGGACGGTAGAAAATTCAGGAAGCAATTGGTGATGCCGGGAGGCTATATTCATGGCGTCGGCCCCGGTGAAAAGGGATGGCAGCTCGACAAGGTCATGCCGGCTATCACAGCCAAGGCAGTCGAAACCATTCAGCAGCAGAGCAAGAAACCCGATCCGTTTTTCTTATTGTTTGCCACCACCTCACCGCATTCACCGATTGTTCCAAAGGAGAAGTTCAAACAGAGCAGCGAGGCGGGACCCTACGGCGATTTCATTGTCCAGACGGATGACTCCGTCGGCCAGATTGTAGCGGCATTAAAGGCCGCGGGAGTTTATGAGAACACTCTCTTAGTTGTCTCCAGTGATAATGGGCCGGCACCCTTCATGCGGGAATTGATCCAAAAACATCAGCACAACCCTTCCGGTTCACTGCGCGGCTTGAAGCGGGATTTACTTGAAGGCGGACACCGCGTTCCCTTTATCGCCACCTGGCCAAAGGGAGGTATCGATGGTGGTCGGCGAATCGACTCTATCGTATCGCAAACCGATTTGTTTGCTACGATTGCTAAAATCGTTGGGGCACCCCTGGAAGAAGGTGTCGCAGAAGACAGCGTGGATATATTGCCTACCCTGCTTCAGGATGAGCCAGTACGCAAAGAGATGGTCTTACACGCTGCCAACGGCAAGCTGGGACTAAGGCAAGGAGACTGGGCTTATTTGCGTAAAGGTGGAAACACGCGCGAACCCGAGTGGTTTCAAGAGCATTGGCAAGGCGACTCGCTCGATGCCCCCGCCTTGTTGTTCGATCTCTCCGCCGACCTAGCCCAAAAGAAAAATCTACGGGACAAACATCGGCAGCGCGTGCGGCAAATGGAGCAACGGTTGGCTGAAATTGAGAAGGGCCAATCCACCCGTTAGCCCGCGGCTGTGAACAAAAATGGCGAGATAAACACCACCAAAGTAACGATCAACCCATAAAAAACATATGAACACCCGCAACATAATACTCGTACTGCTGGCAGCTCTGCCGTCTGCATTCGTCCAGGCTGAAACTTCTGAGAAAGAATCGCTCCAGGCCTACAATACCCGGATGGAATGGTTCGCCGAGGCGAAGTATGGCATGTTTATCCACTTCGGTCTGTATTCCCAAGTAGGTGGGGTATGGAAAGGCAAACAGATAAAGCATTATGCCGAGTGGATCCAGGGCCACGCCAACATTGACCGGGACGAGTACGCCGGGCTTGCCAAGGCCTTTAGCCCGGTTGATTTCGATGCGGATTTCATCGTCCGTACCGCCAAGGAGGCCGGGATGACCTATCTCGTGATTACGGCCAAGCACCATGAGGGGTTCTGCCTCTGGGACAGCCAATACACCGATTTCGATGTCGCCAACACCCCCTTCAAGGGGCGCGACATCCTCGAAGAACTCAGCCAGGCCTGCAAGAAGCACGGCATTCGGTTCGGCCTCTACTACAGCATCATTGACTGGAACCACCCCTCCCAGAAGCGCCCCTCAGAACTCGGGAAAAAGGGTCAGCCGGGAAATACTCTGATCGTGGATGACCGGAAGCAGGAATACGTCGATTATCAAAAAAACCAAGTCCTTGAGCTGCTCAAGAAATATGATCCTGCCATGCTCTGGTTCGATGGTGACTGGGCCAACTGGTGGACCATGAAGGACGGCCTGGAGCTCCACCGTGCCATCCGCGAGACCAGCCCGCAGGTGATCGTCAACAACCGGGTGGCCAAGCGCAATGGGTACGAGTTAGACTTCGTCACCCAAGAGCAGCACCACTTTAAAGCCTCCTTTCCTAAGCACTGGGAGGGTTGCTACACCATGAATAAGTCATGGGGATACAAGAAAAATGACCACGCATGGAAGGATGCTCAAACGGTGTATAACAAGCTGAAGGACATTAACGAAAAAGGCGGCAACTTGCTGCTCAATGTCGGGCCTGATGGCAAGGGTGTGGTCCAGCCGGAAGCAATTACCATCCTGAAAGAGACTGCAGTCTTATTGAAAGAAAAACCAATTCGTAAAAACACACCCAAGATTACCAAGGTTCCCGGCATCAAAGCAGTGCAACGAAAACCAAGGAAGAAGTGAAGGCGGCACCGTGAGCCGCGCATACACCCTCAATAATGAGGGTGGGAAGAATGACAGAAAGTGTTATCGTTCACGTTCTTAAGAAGATAAAAAGAATATGCCCGAACCGGCTTCCTTGTCCCCTTAGCCTGCGCTGGCGCTCGTCCGTGTCTTGATCCCAATGCAAGGACCATTGCCAAAACTCATGCAGCTTTAAGATGCCCATTACCCTTCCACCGATCACTCGTCGCCAGTTCATCAAGCGCTCACTCGCTTATGGTGGCACGGCTATGATAGCGCCTCGTGTGCTGGCCGCCGCGGATCGTGGAGACGCGGGCTTGGATCAGAACCGGGTTGCCCTGCTTGCGGATACCCACATCAGCGCAGACCCAAGCCAGCGCTACCCGGGAACCAAGTGGCCTGGCTCACCCGTCAAGGAGGAGGAGCACGAATGGGTGAACATGGCGGATTGCCTTAGCAAAGCAGCCAAGAACATCATCGCACTGAACCCACGGCCGGCTCACCTGATCGTTAATGGCGACTGCGCTCTCAGCAACGGCAAAGAAGGCGAATACAAAGAGTTCCTCAGACTGGTGGAGCCACTGCGTGCCGCGGGCATTACCGTGCATGTCACCATCGGAAATCACGACAACCGGGAGAGGCTGTGGCAATTACTCCCGTTTTTGAAGAGAGAGCAGATGGGCGTTCACGCGGGTGTCATTGAGCTGCCACTGGTGAACCTCGTTTTGTTAGACTCAGGGAGAAGGGGCCTGCTGGGAGAGGCTCAGTTAGGATGGCTCGCCAAAGAGCTCGACCAACGAGCCGGCAAGCCCGCCCTCGTGTTTGGCCATTTCAATCCGTATCCCAACCGAGGTATACGCCCCAACAA
>JBDQHQ010000238.1:0-3410 GCA_040264795.1 Akkermansiaceae bacterium
AATATAAAACCAAGCAACCTACTCCCAGAGCGAGAGCAGCGATACGGAGCCGAGATTTAAGATGGAGTGAAGTCAATTTGATTCGATCTCATCTAGCACAGGTATAAGGGGTTCTTCAAGATTTGATCCCGCAATTACCTCGCGCAGAATCGCCGCAGCAGTGGGTATATGCTGCAGATACCATTCCTGCTGTGGCTGGCGGCCGATTTTTGCAAAGGCACCCATCGCCTGCATGAGCCGCTGGGCGGCACACTTTTGTAGGATCGGCGCGATGGGCTCTTCCTCGGATATCTCTTCCCAGAGATCGAGTAGCTTCTGGCGCTCTTCCGGGGGGTGATTCATGTAAGGATCATAAACAAGCGAGGCCAGATCATACTCCTGTCTGCCACGGCGCATACCTTGGAAGTCAATGAGCCATGCCTTGCCGTCATGAGCGATGATATTCTGGCTCTGAAAATCCCGGTGCACGAGATTGCGTGAGGAGGCTCCCAGGTCCTTTGCCATTTGGGCAAGAGCGGGATGTTCTGCGAGCTCGTCAACAACGGCAGGATTCATGCCGAGGTATTCATCCGCCAGCTGGTCGAAGAAATAATTCTGTTCCCAGCGATACATGGCTTCGTCAAAAGGTGGCTGGAACTCCAGGTCCTTGGGCGGGCGGGTGTAGAAGAGTTTATCGAGCTGCTCGAGAGCCGAGCGGTAGATGGGCTCGCGCACCTCCCAGGGCTCATCCTTCATGCTGAGCAAATCCGCATCCCCGAGGTCCTCGACAAGTGCCACGCGTCGCCCGGGATTATCATAAATCACCTCAGGCACATTGAAGCCGGCCTCACTTAGAAAATGGGAAACCGGCAGGTAGTTGGCATTGTCCTTACGCTCGAGAGTGTAGTGAATGCCAATGTAGGATGGGTGTCCCTCTGGTTTGAGCCGGATGATCGTGCGTCCGGAAGCCCCTTTGGTAATGGGCTCCATGATGCAGGTATGCGTGGGCCCGAGTTTGAGGTAGTTGCGGGCTGCAGTGAGCAGGGTATCAGCTGGCATGGCGTTTCATCCGCCAGAGCGGATGCAGTTGAAGTTTAGAGTTTAAGAAAGAGTTGATCCGCCTGTGGCGGATGGAGTGGACGCGGCATACTAGATAGAGCGTGAGCGCGCAAACTCAAACTTCAACTTATACCACCGCGGCGAGGCTCCATTCACTCCTCCTCATCTTCAGGAGTGTCGCTGGAGACAATGTGGCCAGTCAGGACCTTGTTCTTGCGCACCTTGATACCTGGCCAAACGATGGTGTTCTCAAGGCGTGCGCCTGCCTCGATGACGGCTCCCGGGCCAATAAAACAAGTATCATCATGGACGTAAGCTGCCGGGTCGATTTGTGCCTCCGGGTGGATGGCATTGTTACCCTGCACCCTCATCTGGCGGTGGATGGTGCGGTAGCTCTGGACATTGCCAATGTCAGACCAGCTACCCTCATCAAGGACCACAGCACCGAGTTTTTTCTGCTCGATGAGCTTGATGAAGGCAGGCACGACCGAGGTCACCTCCTCATCAGGAATGAGCTCAAGGATCTCAGGCTCGATGCAGTAGATACCGGTGAACTGGTGTGTGCCCGGGGTGTCACTGAGGGTGTTGCGCATATCGGTGATCAGGTCACCGGAGATGCTGACATTGCAGTTGGGGCCTTTGGAGCGCAGTGCCAGTGTCGCGATGTTTCCTGAGGCTTCGTGCCGGGCGATGAGTTCACTGATGTCGATATCTGTGAGGATGTCCCCGTTGTAGACCAGCACACTGTCATCACCGATGAAGGATGCGATGTTTCTGATACCACCACCGGTTTCAAGTAACACGGGCTCGTAAAAAAATTCCAGCTTGGAGCCGTTGAAGGTGCCGTCAGGATACGCTTCTGACCAAGCCTCATGCAGATAGTGGGTATTGATGGCGAAGTCGGTAATGCCGGCCGCCTGACAGTGGCGCAGCGCGTAGTTGGTCATCGGCTCATGGAAGATGGGTACGAGCGGCTTGGGTAGGACATCGGTCAAGGGACGCAGCCGGGTTCCGAGTCCAGCGCCGAGGATGAATGCTTTATGAATCATGAGACGGGTAAGAGGGTGAAGGGTAAATAGGGATTGGTGCAGAGCCGGGTCAAATCATGTCTGCCAAAAGGCTGTTGAGTGCGCGGCGGTCAGGACTTGGCATGGGCAGTTGCTCGAGCTGATCCACGGAGTGCCAGGCTTCATGCCCGAGTATCTCGGTTTGATCTGGGTGGCTGGAATAGATACGAAGGGTGACTTTGTAACGAGTGATGGTGTAGTTGGTTTTAAGGCTGAGGGGGAGGTCGAGGGTTTGGTGATGCTCGCGGCGCGGCAGGTGCCACATGCCTTCTCGGCGGCCACCTTGTTGTTGCTGTTGGAGCAGGATGCGACCGTGGGGATCAAGACTGAAAATGGCGAACTCGTCAATGCGAGTTGTTTGTGTATTGGGCTTTTTCTGTGGCAGTATTTCCGGCTTGCTGCACTGGCAGAATGTTCTCACCGGACATTGTGCGCAGTCAGGGCTTTTGTTAGAGCAGTAGCTTTGCCCCAGCTCCATGAGGGCTGAGTTATGAACGCGGGATGTTTTTTCAGGCAGCAATTCCTGTGCCCATTGCCAAAGTTGTTTGTTACCTGCCGTGGTATCAATGCGCTGCTGGTAATCAAACAAGCGTGCGAACACACGGGCAATGTTGGCATCCACAATCGGCCGAGCTTCATTGAAGGCAAAGGATGACACTGCTCCTGAGGTGTAGGGGCCGATGCCGGGCAGGGCGCGCACCTGCTCAAAGCTACTTGGAAACTGACCACTGTGGTTGCGCGATATTGCCTTGGCGGCAGCATGCAAATTGCGCGCACGCCGGTAGTAGCCAAGGCCCTCCCATGCTTTTAGAATTTCCTGTTCCGAGGCTTCCGCCATGGCCTGGGCAGTGGGGTAGAGAGCCATGAAGCGCAGATAGTGGCCGCCTTTACCATCCTCATTGCCGCCCAAGACAGTAGAGATCTGGGTTTGCTGTAGCATGATTTCTGACACCAGAATCGCCCAGGGGTCGGTGGTATTGCGCCAAGGGTAGTTTTTGCCCTCTTTGCCGAACCATTTTGCAAGGGTGTTCTGAAACGCTCGTTTGTGCTGGAGCGGGTGTTTGCTTGCGTTGGGCTTGGTGGCAGCAGGCATGCGGGAGAGCAAAAGCCCAAAGTTGGAATTTGGAAAGCAGAAAGCGTCCTTGCAAGACTATGGCCCGTGCCATCAAACCCACAAAAAAAGCTGGGAATAAAAAGCAACCCTGCTTTGTCTAAGTGGGTATGAATTTGAAATCTACGCTACCAAAGCTTTTTCTTGCCGCCCTTGGGCTCGCAGCACTGAGCCTGTCGAGCTGCAACAAAGAC